>JAOPUQ010000083.1 GCA_025963425.1 Modestobacter sp.
CCGACTTCGTGGCCGCTCTGGGCACCCTGGGCCTGACGCCCGGGTTCGTCGGCGGAGCGACGCTGACCGATGGCACCCTGGGCTTCCCGATCACCGGCGGCACCGTCACGCTCTACGACAAGGACTCCGGCTACCGCCCGTGGGTCCAGGGCGTCATCCTCCACGAGGGCAGCGGCTTCAGCCTCACCGCCGGCGGCACGACGGTCGAGCTGACCAACTTCACCGTCGACCCCGGCAAGCCCGCGCGTCTGTTCGGAGACGTCACCGTCAACGGCGAGCTCGCCGTCCCGAGCGCTCCGCTGTTCAACCTGGACGGCAGCACGCTCGAGCCGCTGAGCATGGACGCCGACGGCTCCGCCGTCCTCCAGGGCACCGGCGTGAAGCTCTCCGACGAGGCCGCCGCGCTGCTGAACCAGACGTTCGGCACCGACGCCCTGGCCGGTGGCCTGCTCATCGGCATCGCGACGATCACGGTCCAGACCGCCTGATCCGGTTCCGCCGCTGCGGCCCGGAGGCCCTCCCCCGCAGGGAGGGTCTCCGGGCCTCCGTCGTCCCCGTCGGGGAACACCTGGCGAGCGACCGGTGCTCTGCAGGCGACGATCGGAAGGTGGACGGCATGCAGGGCGACAACTCCCACGGCAAGCGGATCGGGTTCCTGTCCTTCGGGCACTGGCAACCCGTTCCCGGATCGCAGGTGCGGACGGCGCGGGATGCCCTGGTGCAGAGCGTGGAGCTGGCGGTGGCCGCCGAGGAGCTGGGCGTCGACGGCGCGTACGTCCGTGTCCACCACTTCGCCCGGCAGCTCGCCTCACCGTTCCCGCTGCTGTCGGCGATGGCCGCCCGCACCAGCCGCATCGAGGTCGGCACCGGCGTCGTCGACATGCGGTACGAGAACCCGCTGTACATGGCCGAGGAGGCCGCGGCGACCGACCTGCTCAGCGACGGCCGGCTGCAGCTCGGGGTGAGTCGGGGGTCACCGGAGACGGCCCTGCGCGGCGCGGAGACCTTCGGGTATGTGCCGGCCGAAGGCAGCGACGACGCGACGATGGCCCGGGAGCACACCGCCCTGTTCCTCTCCGCCGTCTCCGGTGCCGCGGTCGCCCGGACCGACCCGCGGATGTCCGGCGGGGTCAGCGGCCGGCTGGCCATCCAGCCGCAGTCGCCGGGTCTGCGGGACCGGATCTGGTGGGGGTCGGGCACCCGTGCCACGGCGATCTGGACCGCCGAGCAGGGCATGAACCTGATGAGCTCCACGCTGCTCAGCGAGGACACCGGTGTGCCCTTCGACGAACTGCAGGCCGAGCAGATCAGCCGGTACCGGGCCGCCTGGGCCGACGCCGGGTGGGAGCGCGAGCCGCGGGTGTCGGTGAGCCGCAGCGTCATGCCGATCACCAGCGACCTGGACCGGCAGTACTTCGGCAGCGAGACCGGCGAGGACCAGGTCGGCTACCTGGAGGGGGCGCGGTCACGGTTCGGCAAGAGCTACGCGGGGGAGCCCGACCGGCTCGCCGAGGAGCTGTCGAAGGACGCCGCCGTCCGCGAGGCCGACACCCTGCTGCTCACCGTGCCCAACATGCTGGGCGTCGACTACAACGCCCGCCTGCTGGAGACGATCGTGGCCCACGTGGCGCCGGCGATCGGCTGGACCCGGTCGGAGTAGCCGCTCTCGTCAGCCGCCGGGGGTACACGGTGCGTCCGATCCGGCCCGTGGCCTGCGACTTCGGCCATGCTGCGGGCGATGACCCCGGATGACGAGCAGCGGTGGGCCGAGGCCCCGTCGGTCCTGGACCGCGACCCCACGCCTTCGGCCGGCCGGCGGATCCGCCGGTGGCAGCGGGGCGCTGGACGCTCGTCGCGGCGCTGGTCCTGATTGTGGGCAGGGTCGTCGTCCGGCTGCGGCGGGTCTACCACGTCGCGGTGGTCTCCCCCCGCCAGCGGGGGCGCCGAGCCTGATGAGAAGAATGGCCCGGTGCACAGAGGCAGGAACGTAGAACCCGAGATCGCCCGGTCGTGGCTGCTGGTCAACGGCGCCCGGAACGAGTTGTTCGACCCGGCGCACGAGTCGCGCGCCGACCAGGTCGTGCTCGACATCGAGGACGCCGTCGACCCGGCCCGCAAGCCCGAGGCGCGTACCTCTGTCGCCACGTGGCTGACGGGGCAGAAGCGCGCCTGGGTACGGATCAACGACCGCTCCACCCCGTTCTGGGCCGACGACGTGGCCGAGCTGGCCGGGCTGCCGGGTCTGGCCGGGGTGATGCTGGCCAAGACCGAGGCCGCCGAGCACGTGACGGAGACCTTCGACCGGCTCGGCGGGAACACCCCGGTGCTGGCGCTGGTGGAGTCCGCGCTGGGCATCGAGGAAGCCGTCCGGATCGCCTCGGCCCGGGGCGCCTTCCGGTTGGCCTTCGGCAGCGGTGACTACCGGCGCGACACCGGCACCAGCGCCGACGACCTGGCGATGGCCTATCCGCGTTCCCGGCTGGTGGTCGCCAGCCGGGTCGGCGGCCTGCCCGGCCCGATCGACGGCCCGACGGTGAGCACCAGCCACCCGGTGCTGCGCGAGCAGACCGCGGTCACGGTGTCCCTGGGCCTGACCGGCAAGCTCTGCCTGGACATGGAGCAGCTGCCGGTCATCAATGAGGTGATCAGTCCCGCACCGTCGGACGTAGCGTGGGCGAGGGACTTCCTCGCCGACTTCGACGCCCGTGGCCAGGTGATCCGGGACGGCAGTGACCTGCCTCGGCTCGGCCGGGCCCGCAAGATAGAGAAGCTCGCCACCGCCTTCGGCGTCGAGCCCTCCTGACCCGGACGTAGGCCCCGGGCAGCTGCCGCTCCGGCTGCAGCTGCCCGGAGGGCCTCGCGCGTTACCAAGCGTGGGCCCGGAGGCGACGATGATCCGCTTGGCCAGCGAACCGCCGATTCCCAGAAGGCGGGGTTGGCGCGAGGTCCTGTGCGGACCGTGGGGCGTGTCGGTGATGTTGTTCATCATTTCGATCATCGCCGCTGTGGTAGCTATGGTCTTCGGACCGCGGGCGGTTCTTCGAGCGTGACGAGCTCGTCGATCGTCGCGAGCAGGAGAGAAAGCGTCACGAGAAGGAGCTCGAGGAGCTCAGCCGGCGGGCGACAGAACGACGCGAGTTTCTTGCAACGGTTGGCGAACCTCCACACCTCGGTTGAATACGCATCGACTCATTCGCGCGCACGACTCGATCGACACCTACGTCGAACAAGCCCGTCAGCTGATGATGGAGACGTCGAAGCTCTGGGAGATCCATCAGAGGTCGCGCATGAATCGGTGTATCAACATGGCAAGCGAGGTGTGATCAAGCGGGACTCGTTACGAGCCCTGCTCGAACAGAATGGCAGCGAACTCACGTGGGTTCGAGAGTTCATCCACGGGGGATCCGGGCCCAGGCTGCCGGCCGACTACGAGGACGCCCTCGACAAGACCAAGGGTGTCATCAGGGACCACGTGTTCGCTCGGACCTCGGATAGCTAGTGGAGTTCCCTGACGTGCAGTGATGATGCGCAGTGCGGGTGTTCACCTACGTCCGGTCCGGGCGGATGGAAGTGGGTCTGGATTCCCAGGTGCGACTCCCCTGACCCCCAGGTATGTCCGTGGCGTCCGGAGCCGTCGCTGGGGGATCGACTGGCGATCCTCACAGGGGGACATGGTTGTAGCGGATGTCCCCGGCGTCGTCGAGATGCGGACCCACGTCGTACGTGTACCCGAGCACCTGCCCGCCGTCGAGGGTGAACACGTTGGCGTACAGCCATGACACATGGCCGGGACCGGAGTCCACCAGCCGCTCGGGCGCCGTCCACGCCCCACCATGGGGGCGGCTGGAGTGCCACACGTCGCCGGTGGACTCCGCCGCCCACAGCGCGTGGACGGTGCTGCCGTGCACCGCGAGCTGCATGGCCGGCCCGTCGTTGCCGGTGTTCTTGTCACTGTTCGCGGCGCTGATGAGCGGGGCCGCGGTGTCGACGACCTGCTCGGTGCCAACGACACCGTCGGTGATGGACACGGCCCGCGCGCCGCTCGCGGACGCGTACATCGCGGTCACGACCGACGAACCGTCTGTCGTGTACACAATTGGATTGGTGACCGCGTTGTAGTCGCGGTTGGCGGTGTTCGTGCCGGTGGTGTCGATTCGGGTCGCCGCCGACAGGGCCCCCGCGGCGGTGAGGGATCGGTACAACACCTGCTTGTTGGCGTAGTCGTGGTAAAAGACGTGCGTCACGTCGGTGACAGGGTCCACCACGCACGTGGCACCGGCGAACGAGTCCGTGTCGCTGGAAATCCTCGTCTTCGTGGTCCAGGAGCCCGCGCTGTCCCGGCGGATGAACGACAACTGCTTGTTGGAGCCCACGAGGGTGTCGGAGAAGAAGACCCACACCCGCCCATCGCTGGTGCGCGCAGCGCACGTCCACTGCTGGCTTCCAGCGGACAGGCCGGTGATGCCCCGCTCGTCCGTCGTTTCCCACCTGTCGGGGTTGGTGGCCGCGTCGCTGGTGTTGAACGTGCTGTACGACACCGTCCCACCATCGGTGTAGACGTAGACGAGGGCCGTGCCCGCCTGCAGGAGCCAGGAGCCTTCCAGGTCGTTGTCGGTGGGCCGGTTCACCTCGTCGACTTCGACCCACGTGGACCCGCCGTCGCCTGACTTCATCATCCGGGGCGTGTTGTGGTTCGGCTCCGGCGAGCCGAACTCCTCCACGATCCGGTACAGGTTCCCGTTGCCGTCCGCGTACGGGGGCACGTGGCTCTGGGCTTCGGGTTCGATGCCCTGAATGGTCCCGGGTAGCGAGCCGAGCTGCGCGGTCCCTTCCACCTGCGAGCCCGTCTCCGCCGCAGCTGGTGGTGCTGCTCCCGGCGACGTGCAGGCGGTGAGCAGCACTGCGCTGAAGAACGCCACGAGGGACAGTCGGCGCCCGGGGGTGCGGTGGGTGCACTCGGCCCGGCTCGTGCCCCCGGCGTTACGGATCAGCGACTCCACGGCTCCCTCATGGAGGGACGTTATCCACTGACCGTGTGCTGCGATCAGGGCCGAAGGACCCTCACGCAGGCAGGCAGCTGCGCAGCTCAGAGCCTGGTGGGCGGGCCCGGCAGGGCTCGGACCTGCGACCAAGTGCTCAGCGAAGAGTCCGTCGCTGCATGCAGCGACACGACTGTGACCGGTGAGTGACGCGTCCTTGGCCGGTTTCCCGAGGCGATACCGATTGCGTGCCGGCTCCTTCGGCGACGAGCAGTCCCCCTGTCATTGCGGAACCTAGACGACTGTGAGGTCGAGGTGGGGATTGCTGGTCGCGAGGGCTACGCGGTTACCGCTGGCTCGGCCGGCGCCTCCCACGTCCCGCGGTACCAAGCAGCAGATCGCGCCGCGTCGCTTTCGGTGGGACCGGTGACCGGTGAGGCGAACCCGTCCGACCCCCGGTGTCCGAGTGGAACGCCGACGCCGTGCACCCGGTTCCGCAGAGTCTCGGGGTTGATGCCCAGCTGACCAGCCACCCGGGCCAGCGCCCTGGCACGAGAGGCCAGATCACGCCGCACCTACCGCCATCCGGGTGGCCCGCTCCCGGAGCTCATCGGGGTACTTCGACGAGGATGAACCCCCGGGTTCGATAGGGGCATCAGGGATCCCCGGTCCAACTGTTTTGACGACGGACGCTGGTGACGGCGGTCGGTCGCGCGGGGTGCTCGGCGGTCAGCCGCCGTTGAACGGGCGGTACGTGGGCACCGACGTGCGGAGGGTAGCCACGCCGCCCAGCCTGTCCACGGCGTCGAGGAACTTGCGCCCCATGACGGCGCGCGCCTGCACCGCCGGG
>JAOPUQ010000130.1 GCA_025963425.1 Modestobacter sp.
CGAGCTGGACACCGCTCATGCTGACGAAGGGGTTCAGCGCGTTCTTCAGCACGTGCCGGAAGAGGATCCGGGCCGGCGGCATGCCCTTGGCCTCCGCGGTGCGCACGTAGGCCTCGTTCAGCTCCGCACCGATGCTCGACCGGAGCAGCCGCACCCCGACGCCGAGCATGCTCAGCACGACCGCGGTCACCGGGAGGACCAGGTGGGTGACGGCGCTCAGGAACAGCGGGCCGTCGCCGCGCAGCAGCGTGTCGATCGTGTAGAAGCCGGTGATGGTGTCCGGCGGGGTCTCCCGGATGTCGAGCCGGCCGCCACTGGGCAGCCAGTCGAGCTTGGCGAAGAAGACCAGCTGGAGCATGAGCGCCACCCAGAAGACCGGCGCGGCCGAACTGATGATCGAGACGACCCGGATGGTGCCGTCGACGATGCGGTGGCGGGTCACCGCGGCCCAGGCCCCGAGGGCCACGGCCAGGACCAGGTAGACCACGAAGCTGACGCCGACCAGCTCCAGGGTCGCCGGCAGGTAGTGGCCCAGGTCGGTGCGGACCGAGGAGCCCGTCGCGATCGACGTCCCGAAGTCCAGCTGGAGGAGGCCGCGGAGGTAGAGGACGTACTGGTCGAGGAGCGGCTGATCGAGACCCATGCGGTGGGCAATGGCCGCGATCTGCTCCGCGGAGGCGCCCAGGCCGGCGGCGGAGGCCGCTGGGTTCGCCGGGATGACTCGGGCCAGCGCGAACGTGATGACGGTGATGCAGAACAGCACCACGATCATCCATCCGAGGCGCTTCAGGAGATAGGTGAACAAGCGAGCACGGCTTCCTGCAGAGGGACCAGTCGGACGGGCCGGTGTGGCGCCGTGATCACACGACGCCACACCGGCCGGGTGATCAGTGCGCCGCGATCCGCAGCTGCCAGAAGTTCATCGTCCAGCGGTAGTCGACGACGGCCATCTCGTAGCCCTTGACGTAGTCCGGCACGGCCACCAGCGTGTTCGGCCGCCCGGCCCAGATCGCCGGGGCGTCCTCGCGGATCAGCGTCTCGGCCTGCTTCAGCGCAGCCTCCGAGGCTGCCTGGTCCGCGCTGGACCGTGCCTCGGCGACCAGCGAGGTGACCTCCGGGTTGTCGTACTTCGAGAAGTTGTACGTCGCGCCGGGCAGGTAGAAGTTGCCGAGGAAGACGGTCGGGTCCGTCGAGTACGGGCTCGAGATGATCACCGAGGCGCTACCCGCCGTGGCCGGGTCCGCGTAGGCCGACATCAGCTGGGTGAAGGGCATCTGCTGGATCTCGACCGTGAAGCCGACCTTCTGCAGCGACTCCTGGAAGATGGTCGCCCCGACGGAGAAGCTGTCGTAGCCCGCGGGCAGCACGAACTGCACGGGGTGCTGCGAGAGGTCCACCCCGCTCTCCTCGATCAGCTGCTTGGCCTTCGTCACGTCCTGCTCGTAGGCGGGGAACTCCGCCGCGCCGGGGTAGTCACTGGGGATGGGGCCGCCGGGCGTGGTGGCCTCTCCCTGGTAGTAGTCGATGACCGCCTGGTAGTCGAAGGCCAGCTGCGCAGCCTGGCGGACCAGCTTGTTGTCGAACGGCGCCTTCTGGGTGTTCAGCGAGAACATCGGCTCGATCTCGAAGGTCGGCACGCTCACCAGGCTGAAGCCGTCCTGCTTGCCCACGCGCAGGGCGTCGTTGGCCGGCCACGACGAGGCGAAGTCCGCGGAGCCCTGTTCCACCATCTGGATGCGGGAGGACGTCTCGGTGACGACCTGGTCGATCACCGTGTCGATCGAGCCGGGCTCCCAGCCCTTCCACCAGTCCTCGTTCTTCTCCATGGTGAGCTGCACGCCCTTCTGCCACTCACCGAGCACGTACGGGCCGGAGCCGGCCGAGTTCTCGTCGAACCACGCCGTGGCCCAGGGGTCGTCGTCGGTGCGGTGCGCCTCGACGGCAGCCGAGCTCAGGATGCCCACCTTGGTCAGGTGCGGCAGCAGGTAGGTGTCCGGCTGCTTGGTGTGGATCGCCACGGTGAGGTCGTCCACCGCCTCGACGTCGGTCACGTCGGTGAACAGGTACG
Source organism: Modestobacter sp. (assembly GCA_025963425.1). Taxonomy (GTDB): domain Bacteria; phylum Actinomycetota; class Actinomycetes; order Mycobacteriales; family Geodermatophilaceae; genus Modestobacter. Next base: position 2,069 of record JAOPUQ010000130.1, read on the forward strand.
AGGGCCCGGCCTGCAGCGCGAGGATCCGCTCGATGGTCAGCTTCACGTCCGCGGACGTCAGCGGCGAGCCGTCGCTGAACTGCACGCCGTCACGGAGGGTGAAGGTGGTGCTGAGGCCGTCCTCGGAGGTGGTCCACTCGGTGGCCAGCCAGGGGATCGTCTTCAGGTCGGAGTCGGTCCAGACCAGCGGGTCGTACAGGTTGCGCGTGACCGTGAACGAGTCGAGGTCGACCGCCTGGGCCGGGTCGATGTGCGCCGGCGCCGCCGCCCCGGCATGCACGAAGGTCACCGGCCCCTGCTGCCATTCGCCGTCCGCCGTCGAACTCGACGACGAGCCGGAGCCGCAGGCGGTGACGCTCAGTGCGGTAGCGGCCACGGCCGCGGCCAGCAGGCGCCGCCGCAGCCGGGCGCGGCCGGGGTGGTTCTTCATCGGTTGTCTCCTCGTGGTGGGGTTCGCCCGCAGGTCCCGGGATCCGGGACGCGGTGTGTCGTTCAGGAGCGGACGTAGAGGTCCGCGAGCGAGGCGCCCGCGGCGACCTTGCGCGGGAGCGGATAGGCGCGCTTGCTGTGCCGCAGGCCGAACCGGGCGCGCCCTTCGGCGAGCATCAGGGCGGCCTGCACCGGGTTGACGACCGGGACGCCGACCGCTGCCTCGATCAGCGGACCGAGGTCGAGGAAGGCCATGCTCATGCAACCCAGGACGACGGTGTCCGCGCCGCGGGCCACGACCTCGCGGGCCCCGGTGCACGCGCGTTCGACCAGCTCGTCGAGGTTGCCGGACAGCTCGAGGACCGGCGTCGAGACCACCGCGACGTGCGCCAACCGGGCGGCGAGGCCGCTACCGGCGACCTGCCGACGGATCGGGCCGACGATGCCGTCGTCGACGGTGACCACGCCGAAGCTCTCGCCGAGCATCGCGGCGAGGTGGAACGACGCGTCACCGGGGCCGATGACCACCAGGTCCTCGGTCACCTCGTACAGGGCGTCCAGGCACGGGTCGCCGAAGCAGCCGATGATCGCCGCGTCGAACCCCTCACCCTGCAGGGTCTGGAGCAGGCCGGCGGTCTGGGCCAGCGAGAGGTACTCCTCGTACGCGCTCTCGATGGAAGGCGGACCGGCCGCCACCTCACGCACGACGACGGTGGTGCCCGGAGCCGCCCACGCCTGCAGGATCTCCTGCCGGCGCTGCAGCTCCTGCTGCCCTCCTGGGTGTCGCAGGGACAGCGGGCCGGGCAGTACGTACGCGATGCGCATGAGCACGCCTCCTCTTCTCCAGCGGATGCCGATGCCCTCGGGTCCCGAGGGCGTGTTCCTGCGGTAACCGCGAGGAACGTGCTTGGTCGTGAACCTTGCGCAGAGAAACTGCGTGATCAAGCACATCCGCGCAGGATCTCTGCAGGGAGCAGGTCTACCAGGTGTGAAGTGTCGGCCACAGCCCGGCCGGGTTACGTTTTTGTTTCAATGCAACGACTGTCGAGATGGGATCCTGCGTCAAATTACGTTGAGACGACGGATCTCCGCAGACTCTCTTGACCACATGACGGGTTTCGGTCAGACTCCGGCCGTGCCCCTGGACCAGACCGCCGCGGTGTTCGACGACGTCGACGCCCGCCTCGTCGCGGCGCTGCAGAACGACGCCCGGGCCACGTGGGGACAGCTGGCGACGGTGGCCGGAGTGTCGGAGAGCACGGCCATGCGCCGGGTGCAGCGACTGCGGGAGTCCGGGAACCTGCTGATCATCGGCGTCCCCGACCCGTTGCGCGCCGATCTGGGCCAGCCGGTCCTGGTGCACCTGCGTACCCGGCCGGGGCACACCGTGGCGGTGGCCGAGGCCATGGCCGGCCGGACCGACGTGCGTTTCGTGTCGATCGTCAGCGGGCGCAGCGACATCATCTGCGAGTTGATCGTCCGCGACCGGGCGCATCTCAGCCGGATCCTGCTGGAGGACCTGGCCGAGCACGAGGCGATCGTGGACAGCACCACCTCGATGGTCCTCAAGACGTTCAAGACCCGGGACGAGTGGAGCCAGGGCCTCCTGCCGGGTTCGGAGGACCCGACGCAGCGACCGGTGGCACCCGCCGAGAAGCCCGCCCGGATGGACCACCTCGACATGGCCCTGATCGCAGCCCTCGGTCAGGACGGCCGGCGCAGCTTCGTCGACCTCTCCGGTGACCTGGGGCTGAGTGAGACCGCCGTGTCCCGCCGCCTCAACGCGCTGCTGGCCGCCCGGCAGCTCTCCTTCGCCACGCTGGTCAACCCCGCGCTGCTGGGCTTCGGACTGGAGGTCTTCGTGCACCTGCGGGTCGAGCTCTCCGACCTGGAGTCGGTGGCCGTCACCCTCGCCGGCCGGCCGGAGGTCCGCTACGTCTCAGCGACCGCCGGGTACAGCGACGTGATCTGCGAGGCGGTCTTCCGGGACAACGACGCCCTCTACGAGTTCATGACCCACCACGTCGGCATGGTCAAGGGAGTCCGGCACGTGGAGGTCGACACCGAGCTCCGCACGATCAAGCGGGTGTTCCGCCACCCGCTCTTCGTGCCCGCCGAGCACACGGGCACCGAGACCTCCTAGCCCGTCCCCCTACCTCCGACCGACCGGCATCACCGGTCGCCGGCGCCCTGGCCACCGCAGCTCCCCGGTCGGCCGGAGCACACCCGTGTCCGCAGTCGAGCACCGCACAACCAGAAGGGCAGGACCATGACGACGAGCCGCTACGACGGGTACGAGTCGTACTCGTACCTCACTCCGGGCAAGGACTTCCAGGAGTTCGAGCTCGTCCCCGAGATCGGCCGGGTGCCGGCCTACGAGCTGGACCTCACCCAGGCCGAGCGCGACCGGGCCGAGAAGCTGCTCGCCGAGAGCATCGTGGTCAGCCTGCACGAGCACCCGCACGTCTTCCCGGAGGACATGTCCCAGCTGCGGGACTACATCCGCACCGGCCGGGAGCGGACCGGGTACCGCGGGCTGGCCCAGTCGGGCATGACCGCGGTGTTCGACAACATGATGGACGGGATGGCCTGCGTCACCAGCAACTTCGGCTGGAAGTGGGACGACGTCGTCTACGACATCGGCATGCGCCTGTCGGACCTGGCGCACCAGGACTTCGTCACTGTCGCGCGCAGCGTCGCCGACATCGAGCACGCGCACCAGACCGGCCGGGTGGCGATCGTCCTGGCCCTGGAGGCCGCCACGCCCATCGAGAACGAGCTGGACCGGCTGGACATCCTCTACGGGTTCGGCGTCCGGCAGATGGGCATCGCCTACTCCGAGTCCAACGGGCTGGGCTCGGGCCTCAAGGAGCCCGGCGACGGCGGGCTGACGCTGCTGGGCCGGCGGGCCGTGGAGCGGATGAACAAGCTCGGCATCGCCGTGGACGTGTCGCACTCCAGCGACCGGACCTGCATGGACGCCTACGAGGTGTCCTCCAAGCCCGTGCTGATCACCCATGCCGGCGCACGCGCGATGTGGGACACCCCGCGGATGAAGCCCGACGAGGTGCTGCTCGGCTGCGCGCAGACCGGCGGCGTGATCGGGATCGAGGCGGCGCCGCACACCACGATCACGGCCAACCACCCCCGGCACTCGCTGGAGTCGGTGATGGAGCACTTCACCTACTGCGTCGAGCTGATGGGCGTCGACCACGTCACCTTCGGGCCGGACACCCTGTTCGGGGACCACGTGGCCCTGCACGACGCCTTCGCCGCGAACTTCGCGCTGGACCAGGCCCACGCGTTCGAGAAGGTCGAGTACGTTGCCGGCATCGAGAACCCGGCGGAGAACTACCACAACATCATCGGCTGGCTGGTGAAGCACGGATACTCCGACGGCGACATCCAGAAGGTCGTCGGCGGCAACATCATGCGCGTGCTCCGCGAGATCTGGTGACCCGCGCGGCCGAGCTGCGGCGGTTCGTCCACGCCTCGACCGGGGCGATGCTCGAGGACCTCGAGCACTTCGTCCGGATCGAGACCCCGAGCGACGACCGGCCGTCCCTCGACGCCGGCGCCGACTGGGTGCGGCAGTGGATGGACCGCCGGCTCGGCCCGCCGGTGTCGTACCGCCGGGAACCGGGCGGCCCGCACGGTGACACGCTGATCGTCGAGCATGCCGGCAGCGGTGCCGGCACGTCGGCCGAGCCGGTCTGCATCCTGGGCCACTACGACACGGTCTGGCCGGTCGGCACCCTCGAGTCGATGCCCTTCGACCGGACCGGGGACGTGCTCCGCGGCCCGGGCGTCTTCGACATGAAGGCCGGGCTGGTCCAGGCCGTCTGGGCCCTGCGTGCCCTGGACCAGACCGGTTGTCCCCGGCCGCCGGTCCGCTGGGTGATCAACGGTGACGAGGAGATCGGCAGCCCCGCCTCCCGCCGGCACATCGAGGAGCAGTGCCGGGATGCCGGCGCCGTCCTGGTGTTCGAGCCCAGCGCGGACGGTGCGGTCAAGACCGCCCGCAAGGGCATCGGCACGTTCGACGTCACGCTGACCGGCGCGGAGGCGCACGCCGGGCTGGACCCGCGGGCCGGGGCCAGCGCGATCTCGGCGCTGGCCGAGCTCATCCAGGCGGCGCACGGCCTGGCCGACCTGGACAGCGGCACCTCGGTGAACGTCGGACTGGTGTCCGGCGGCAGCCGGCACAACGTCACCGCGGGCTCGGCATCGGCCGGGATCGACGTCCGGGTGGCCACGGCCGCCGAGGCGGACCGGATCGACGCTGCCCTGTCCGCGTGGCGGCCGTCGGACCCCCGCGTGGCGGTGCGGCTGGAGGGTGGCTGGACCCGGCCGGTGATGGCCCGCAGTGCCGGGATCGCCCGGTTGTTCGAGCAGGCGGCGGACATCGCCTCCGGGCTCGGCTTCGGGCTGGGGGAGACCGCCGTCGGCGGCGCGAGCGACGGCAACTTCGCCGCCGCGCTGGGCCGTCCGGTGCTGGACGGGCTGGGCGCGGTGGGCGGCGGCGCCCACAGCCGGCAGGAGCACGCGACGGTCTCCGGGCTCACCGAGCGCACCGTGCTGGCCGCTGTGCTGATCTCGGCCCTGGCCGCGGTGGAGGAGCCGGGCCCGCGGCCGTTGGTCAGGCGGTGAACAGCCCGGTCGGCTGTTCGGTCAGCAGGCCGCGGGCGACCGCCGCGGCGAGCGCGGCGTCCAGCATGGGCAGCTGCGCCGGGGTGCGGCGCCGGTGCCCGAAGACCTCCACCGTGCGCAGGTGGAGCTCGTCCCTGCCCAGCCCGCCGCGCGCCCGGCAGAGCCCGGCCATCGCGTTGCCGATCTCCTCGGCGGCCACCTGGTCCAGCGGCCGGTCGGCGCCGGCGGCCTGACGCCGGAAGAAGCGCCAGGACGACGGGTCGAGGTCGGCGGGCCACACGAAGTCGCCGACGACGGCACCCTCGGGCAGCAGCGCGAGCAGCGCCGTCCGCCGGGCATCGGTCACCCGGCTGAGCCCGAAGGCCGCCGCCGTCGCCCGGACCAGACGGTCACGGTGCACCGGCCCCTCGGCCTTGACGCCGGCGGTCAGCACCCGGCGCACGGCGCGGGCCGCCTTGGCATCGGTCAGGGAGTCGAGCACCTGCCTGTCCCCGGCCGGCTTCGGCGTCCACACCACGAACGGCAGCTCGTCGTCCAGCGGCGCCGGGACCGGCGCCTTCGTACGGGTCGTCGTCCGGACCGTGGTGCGGGTCGGGCGGGCAGCCGGCGGGACCGGGGCCACGACCGGCTCCTCGACCAGCGCCGGCACCAGCGACAGCGTCGGCCGGGCCGGGGTCACCGGAACGGCGACCGTGGTCGGCTGCGCCCCGGAGAACGCCAGCACCGACCGCATCGGCTGCAGCGGCCGGCCCTGCACCGGGATGGGCCCCGAAGCGGGCACCCCCGGCTCCACCCGTCCCGCCGGCACGGCGTGCTCGGGCCGGGGGCGGGGCGCCGGACGGTGCGCCGGACGGGGCG
>JAOPUQ010000133.1 GCA_025963425.1 Modestobacter sp.
CCGGTGACGAACACCCGGCCGGCCGGACCCATGATCACCATGTCGGTGAGCGCCGGCCCGTAGGCGGCGCCACCGGCGGCCGGGCCGAGAACGACGGAGATCTGCGGGACCCGCCCCGACGCCCGGACCATGGCCGCGAAGACCTCACCGACGGCGTGCAGCGCGGTGACGCCCTCGGCCAGCCGGGCCCCGCCGGAGTGCCAGATGCCGACGACCGGCACCCGTTCCCGCAGCGCGGCATCCATCGCGTCGACGATGTGGCGGCAGCCGTCGACCCCCATCGCGCCACCCATGATCGTGGCGTCGGTGCAGAAGGCGATCGCCGAGGAGCCGGCGACGGTGCCCCGGGCGGCGAGCACCCCCGAGGTGTCCTTCGCCGCCAGCGTCCGCATCGACCCCGGGTCGAAGAACCGGGACAGCCGGTCCTCCGGGTCCCGGGGGTCGACGGTCGGGGTCGTGGGCGGCGCGGCGTGGACCGTGGTCATCGGACCTCCTCGCTGACACTCGTCGGCCTCGTGACCAACGGTGCTGCGCTCGTGCGTGATCTCGCGAGCTCGGTCACGAGAACCTCCATTCGGTGGGCTCCCCGGCCGGGGCCGAGGGCGCGGCGAGCAGCGGCTCAGACAGTGGTGAACACCAGGGCCAGGTTGTGGCCGCCGAAGCCGAAGGAGTCGTTCAGCGCGGCGGAGAAGGACGCCCGGCGCGGCTCGGTGCGGACGATGTCGAGCTCCTGCACGGCCGCGTGGTCGTCGGGGTCGTCGAGGTTCGCCGTGGCCGGCACGATCTGGTCGCGCAGCGCCAGGATCGTGAACACCGACTCCAGGGCGCCGGCGGCGCCGAGCAGGTGGCCGGTCTGGCTCTTGGTGGCCGTCACCAGCGGGTGGTCACCGATGGTCCGGCGGATCGCGGTGGCCTCTGCGGTGTCGCCCATCGGGGTCGACGTCGCGTGCGCGTTGACGTGCCCGATGTCGGCCGCGGTCAGACCGGCGTCCTTGATCGCGGCGGCCATCGCCCGGGCGCCCCCGGCACCCTCGGGGTGCGGGGCGACCAGGTCGTAGCCGTCGGCGGTGGCCCCGGCCCCGGCGAGCCGGGCGTAGACCTTCGCGCCGCGGGCCTTGGCCGCGTCGGCCCGCTCGAGCACGAGCGCGGCCGCGCCCTCGGCCAGCACGAAACCGTCGCGGCCCTTGTCGAAGGGGCGCGAGGCGCGGCTGGGCTCGTCGTTGCGGGTGCTCATCGCCCGCATGGCGGCGAAGCCGGCCATCGGCAGCGGGTGCACGCAGGCCTCGGTCCCGCCGACCAGCACCATGTCGGCGCGGTCGAAGCGGAGCAGGTCCAGGCCCCAGCGCACCGCCTCGGCGCCGGAGGCGCAGGCGCTGACCGGGGCGTGCACGCCGGCCCGGGCGCCCACGGCCAGGCCCACCGCGGCGGCGGGGCCGTTGGGCATCAGCATCGGGATGGTGTGCGGAGAGACCCGCTTGGGGCCCTTCTGCTCAAGGACGTCGTCCTGGCCCAGCAGGGTCAGGGCGCCACCGATGCCGGTGCCGAAGACGACGGCGATCCGCTCCGGGTCCACCCCGGCGTTCGCGCCGGCGGCGTCCCGCCAGGCCTCCTCGGCGGCGATGACGGCGACCTGCTGGCTGCGGTCGAGCCGGCGGGCGCGGACCCGGTCGATCTGCTCGGCCGGGTCGACGGCCAGCCGGGCGACGAGCTGGGCGGGGAAGTCCTTCACCCAGTCCTCGGTGATGCGGCTCACCCCGGACCGGCCGGCCAGCAGCGCCTCCCAGGTGGAGGCGACATCGCCACCGAGGGGCGTGGTGGCGCCCAGACCGGTGACGACGACGTCGGCGGTGGACGTGCTCATGGACGATCCTCCTGGGACTGACTGGCCGGACGGCCGGGGGGAGTGCGAGGGATGGGGCTGGGTCAGCCCTGGTTCTTCTCGATGTAGGAGATGGCGTCTCCGACGGTCTTGATGTTGCCGAGCTCGTCGTCGGGGATGGCCACGCCGAACTTGTCCTCGACCGCAGTGGCGATCTCCACCATCGACAGCGAGTCGACGTCCAGGTCGTCGGTGAAGGACTTCTCGGGGCTGACGTCGGCGGGGGCGACGCCGGCCACCTCCTCCAGGATCTCGGCGACGCCGGTCTGGATCTCTGCGGTGCTGCTCACGGGCTGTCCTCTCGTCGGGGCGATGGGCGGCAAGCCGGGTCGGCTCACCACCGTCGTCCGGGACGTGCGTCCCGGGGGTCTGTGGTGGATCAGGGCAGGTTCAGGACCTGGCCGGCGAAGGTGAGCCCGGCCCCGTAGCCGAGCACCAGGGCGGTGTCGCCGCTCTTGGCCTCACCGGACTCCAGGAGCGCGGTGAGCGCCAGCGGAACCGAGGCCGCCGAGGTGTTGCCCGACTGGACGATGTCCCGGGCGATGACCGTCGAGGCGGGGAAGCCGATCTTCTTGGCCATCGACTCCACGATCCGCAGGTTCGCCTGGTGGGGGGCGAAGACGTCGATGTCCTCGGGGCCGACGCCGGCCTTCTCCATCGCCTCGAGCAGCGTCTCGGTGAGCTTGGTGGTGGCCCAGCGGTAGACCGCCTGGCCGGCCATGGTCATGTGCGGCAGGCCCTCGGGGATGGCGATGGCGGTGTGCTGGTCGCCGTCGCTGCCCCAGGCCACCGGGCCGATGCCCGGCTCGTCGGCCGCGCCGATGACCATGGCCCCGGCGCCGTCGGCGAAGATCACCGCGGTCGTGCGGTCGGCCAGGTCGGTGACGTCGGTCAGCCGCTCGACGCCGATGATGATCGCGTTACGCACCGAGCCGGCCATGATCGAGTCGGTGGCCAGGCCGAGGGCGTAGCAGAACCCGGCGCACCCGGCGTTGAGGTCGAACGCGCCGGGGCGGGTCACGCCCAGCCGATGGGCGACCAGCGGGCCGATACCCGGGATGGGCACCCGCAGGCTCGCGCTGGCCACGATCACCAGGTCGACGACGTCGGGGGACAGCCCGCTGGCGGCCAGCGCCTTGCCGCCGGCGGCCACGGCCATCTCGACCAGGGTCTCGTCGGGGGCGGCCCAGCGGCGCTCGGCGATGCCGACCCGGGACTGGATCCACTCGTCGCTGGTGTCCATCGTCTCGGCCAGCTCGGCGTTGCTCACCCGGCGCCGCGGCCGGTAGGCGCCCAGGGCCAGGACGCGGGCGCCGGGAGCCCCCGTCGACTTCTTCAGGGCGGTCATGCGGATACCTCCGGGTAGAGACGGGCAAGCGGGTCGCCTGCGTCGACGAGGTCGCCGTCCTGCACCAGCCACTCGGCGAGCACGCCGTCGTAGGCGGCGGAGACCTTGACCTCCTCCCGGCGGCCGCGGATGCAGCCGAGGGGGGTGCCGGCGGGCAGCCGGGTGCCCTCCGGGACGTCGGCGGGGCTGACGGTGCCGCGCGCGGGGGAGACCACGACCCGCCAGTCGGGTAGGTGCTCGGCCTCGGCGCGGCCGCGCTCGGTGGTGATCAGCTCCCGGGCGCGGTCGAGATCGGCGGGGCCGGCCAGCGCCAGCACCTCGATGTCGGCGCCCTTCCACTCGCGCTTGGCCAGCCCGGCCAGCGCACCGGCCGGGGGCAGCTCGAGCACCGCGGTCACCCCGAGGTCACGCAGCGTCCCCAGGCAGGCGTCGAAGCGGACCGGGCTGGTCACCTGGCTGACCAGCCGGGAGAGCGCCTCGGCGCCGGAGTCGACCGCGGCGCCGTCGGCGTTGGACAGCAGCAGCCGGCTGGGGTCGGCCGGGCGCAGCCCACCGACCAGTGCGGACAGCTCCTCGCGCGCCGAGGCCATGTAGTGGGTGTGGAAGGCGCCGGCCACCGACAGCGGCATGACCCGGGCCTTGGCCGGCGGGTCGGCCTTCAGCGCGGCCAGACCGTCCAGCGAGCCGGCGGCGAC
>JAOPUQ010000138.1 GCA_025963425.1 Modestobacter sp.
TGAAGGCGCCCCGGCCGGACCTGCCCTTCGTCATGGCGCTGCCCTCCAGCAGTCCCGTGCCGGTCGAGGCGGACACCGGCGCCAACTACGGCGCCGACCCCGTCTCCTCCGGCCCGTACGCGATCACCTCGGTCGACCCCGAGGCCGGGATCCTGCTGGAGCGCAACCCGCAGTGGGACCCCGCGACCGACGACGTCCGCACCGCCCTGCCCGACCGGGTCGTGCTGCGCCCCGGCCTGTCCGGGGTCGCCCGGGACCAGGCGCTGCTGGCCGGCTCGGCCGATGCCGACCTCTCCGGCACCGGTGTGCAGCCGGCGACGACCAGCCGGATGGACGACACCGGCATCGCCGGCCGGATCGACGACGTGACCACGGGTGCCGTCCGGCTGCTGGCCATGCCGACCACGGTGGCGCCGATGGACAACGCCGACTGCCGGGCCGCGGTCGCCGCCGTCGTGGACCGCTCCGCCGTCCAGGACGTCCTGGGCGGCGCCGGCAACGCCGTCCGGACCTCCCAGCTGTGGCCGCGGGCCCTGGCCGGCGGCCCCGAGGACCCCGACGTGGGGCCGGACCTGGCGGTCGCCCGCGCCGCGCTCATCAAGTGCGGCAAGCCCGACGGCTTCAGCACCGTGCTGGCCGTCGCCGACGCGCCCAGCATCGTCAAGGTGGCCCGGTCGGTCGCCGAGGACCTGGCGCAGATCGGGATCCAGGCCGAGGTGCGCCCGCTGGACCCCACGACCTATTACGCCTCCGACGTCGGCAAGCCCGCCAACGTGACCGACCAGGGCTACGGCATCGTGCTGGCCACCTGGACGGCGGACTTCCCGACCGCTGCCTCGTTCCTCGTGCCGCTGGTCGACGGCCGCTCCGTCCGGGACGTGGGCAACACCAACTACGCCCGGCTGGCCGACCCCGCGGTCGACGCCGCGGTGGATGCCGCCCGGGCCGTCCCGGACCCGGCTGCGGCGGCGGAGGCCTGGCGTCAGGTGCTCACCGCGGTGTCCGCCACCTCCGCCTACGTGCCCCTGGCCGAGAACCGGGTGCAGCTGCTGGCCGGTCAGCGGTTGCGCAACGGCGTGGTCATGCAGCCCTACGGTGGCTACGACCTCGCCACCGCCGGAGTCGGCTGAGTCGGTTCGGTTAGGCTGGAGCGTCGAGAGCCCCCGACCGTCCGGGTGCGGAACCCCCACCCCGTGGTCCACGGGACAGGAGACTGGCAATGATCGAGCTCGTCCTGAATGTGCTGCTGGTGCTGACCAGCGTGCTGCTCATCGTGTTGATCCTGCTGCACCGGGGAAAGGGCGGCGGACTGTCGTCGATGTTCGGCGGCGCGGTCTCCTCGCAGCTGTCCGGCTCGTCGGTGGTCGAGAAGAACCTCAACCGGCTGACCGTCTTCGCCGGGCTGATCTGGGCCGTCTGCATCGTCGGTCTGGGCATCCTGATCAAGGTCTGAGCACCACCGCGACCCTGCTGCGGGCCGCTTCCGGCTCGCAATCGGTCGGTGCCTCGCGTGCCGGTACGGACGGTGTCCGCATCGTGACCTGGGTGCGGCCTGCGAGGCCATAGACTGCCGGAGCGGTGATCAACTCCGGTACCGCAGGGACGCGGCCGCAGCACGCGGCCATCAGGGGAGCGATCGTGTCTGGTGGTAACGCGATCCGGGGCAGCCGGGTCGGCGCGGGTCCGATGGGCGAGGCCGAGCGGGGCGAGGCAGCTCCCCGCCGGCGGGTGGACTTCTGGTGCGCGAACGGGCACGAGTCCCGCATCGCGTTCGCCATGGAGATCGAGGTCCCGGAGACCTGGGACTGCCCGAGATGCGGCCTGCCGGCCGGCACCGACCAGCAGAACCCGCCGCCGGCACCGCGTACCGAGCCGTACAAGACGCACCTGGCCTACGTGCGGGAACGGCGCAGCGACGAGGACGGCGACGCCCTGCTCGAAGAGGCGCTCACCAAGCTGCGCGCCCGCCGCGGCGCCTGACCGGGGACGCTCAGCGCGGTCCGGCCGCGGGGAGCTTGCCGGCCGCCGCGGCGTCCAGCAGCCAGCGCGTCGCCCGCTTCCCGTGGGCCCCGGCTGCGGGCACCTGCCGCGGCGCGGCGCCGGACAGGGCGAGCGCGACCGCGTCGGCCTTGCCCTCGCCGCTGACCAGCAGCCACACCTCCTCGGCCGAGGTGATCGCCGGGAAGCCGAGGCTCACCCGGGTCGGCGGCGGCTTGGGGCAGTTCCGGACGGCGACCACGGGCCGCTCGTCCTGCACCGCCGGCGACTCCGGGAATATCGAGGCGACGTGGCCCTCCGGGCCCATGCCCAGCATCAGGACATCGAAGCGGGGCAGCGCGGCACCCTGGTCCCCGGCAGCCGCGGCCAACTGCTCGGCGTACCAGGCGGCGGCGTCCTCGGGCTCGGCGAAGCCGGCGTCCGAGGCGGGCATGGCGTGCACGCGTTCGGCCGGTACGCCGACCGGGTCCAGCAGCGCCCGGCGGGCACCGAGCTCGTTGCGCTCGGCGTCGTCGGCGGGGACGAAGCGCTCGTCGCCCCACCACACGTCCACCGCGGTCCAGTCGACGACCGCGTGCTCCGGCTCCGCGGCGAGCTCGGCCACCCGCTGCAGCACCGCGGTGCCGATGCCTCCGCCGGTGAGCACCACCGACGCCGTCCCGTGGACGGTCTGGGCGGCGGCCAGCCGGGCGACCAGCGCCGAGGCGACCGACCGGGCGAGGTGCTCGGCGTCCGGCAGGACCACCACGTCCGGGGTCTGGTCGCCGGGGGCGTGGGTCACCGCGCGACCGCCTGGTCCGCGGGCGGCGCTCCCGGGTCCTCGGCCAGGTCGACGTCGTGCACGCCGGCCTGGGCCACCTCGTCGTCGTCGGCCGAGTCGACCGGCACGGTGGGCGCCGGCGTCTCCAGCTCGTCCCGCTCGTTCGCCGGCTGCATCGGGTCGTGCCAGGTGTGCTCCCGGCACCCCGGGCGCTCGGACAACCCCGACGTGCCGGTGACCGCCTGCAGCGCCTCGCTGTAGGGCTCATCGGGGTCCAGCCGGCGTAGCTCCTCGCCGACCAGCTCCCCGAGGTTGCGGTCGGGCAGGGCGACCACGGCGTCGGGACGGTAGGGCTGGGTGATCACGGCGCCGCCTTTGCGGTCGTCGTGCAGCCGGACCTCCTCGTCCTGGTCCAGGCGCAGCTCGACGCTGTCGATCCCGGCGGCGCCGGGGACGCGGATGCTGGGGACCACCTCGACGACACACCCGCACCGGGAGGACAGCCAGCCGGCGACCAGCTGCGCGGTGGCGTTCTCCGGGTCGCCCTCGACCTGTCCGCCGAGCACCCGGACGGGCTCGCCGCGGCGACCGGAGACCGAGTCCAGCGTCGAGGCCAGCGTCGCCCGCCACGGGGTGCTGCGCGTCCACGCCAGGTCGGTGTCACCGGGCGCGTAGTCGTTGGCCCGCAGGCGCAGCGAGTGGACGGGGTCCTCCGCCATGGAGGAGTCGGTGATGCGCCGGTCGGCGATGACGCCCAGGGCGTCGGTGGAGATCCGGTCCAGCGGTGCTCCGTGCCACCAGGTGACCACCGGTGCGTCGGCGGCCAGCAGCGGGAGCACCACCGACTCGGCGTGCAGCCCGAGCCGGCCGTACATGCGCATCACGACGGCCTCACCCGGGCCCAGCCGGCCACCGACCAGCACCTCGGCGTCCAGCCGGGGGTCCGGGGCCTCGATGTGCCGGCGGACGACGATCAGCAGGCGGCAGGGGTGGACCTCGGCGGCCGCGGTGGCGGCCTCCTCGGCCTCGTTGACCCGGGCCTCGTCGGAGACGACGACCAGAGTGAGTGCCACCCCGCTCATCACCGCGCCGCCGGTGTGCCGCTGGGCGGCCAGTTCCTTGACCACCGCAGAACCGGTGGTGTCCCACAGCGTGGTCATGACAGTGCCTTCCTGGAGGTGGCGATCCGGGCGGGAGGCCGGCTCACGGCCGGCGCCATGCCCGGCCCTCGGCGCTCAGCATGTCCTCGGCCGCCCGGGGGCCCCACTCGCCTGCGCGGTAGGGGTA
>JAOPUQ010000161.1 GCA_025963425.1 Modestobacter sp.
CTCGGCCATCGCCCGCCGCACGCCCTCGGCGACCTTCTCGACCATGGTGAGCCGGCCGATGTCCTCGGGCAGGATCTGCTCGCTCATCGCGTAGCCGACGGTCAGCCGCGGCTCGTCGGTCTTCTCCACCGCGTCCTCGGGCAGGGTGGCGAAGATCGTGGCGTGCGGGCTGATGACGCCGTCCGTGCCGCCGGACCAGACGATCGGGATCTGCCCGACCTCCTCCTTGCTGCGCGAGCCCAACTCCTGCAGCACCTCGCGGAAGGCGCGGTCGGCGATGATGCGGGTGTAGTCGTTGACGCCCCCGTTGCCCTCGGTCTTGCCGATGACGGCGACGATGCGGTCGGCGTCCATGACGCCTGCGTCGATGAGCTTCGCGAGCTCGGAGGCGTCGCTGACGTTGTGCAGCGGGACCTTGCGGACCTCGATCGGTGCGGGCACTGGGTTCTCCTTCGATGGGCGGGCGGGTGGGCCGTCTAGCGGCGCAGGACGGTGCCGACGTCGTCGCCGCTGACGGCGTCGGAGATGTGCTCGAGTGAGGTGATGACGGCGCGGCGTCCCCCGCCTGGGGAGTTCCCGCCGTCGACGAAGCGGAGCGCGGCGTCGACCTTGGGGCCCATGCTGCCGCTGGCGAACTGGCCGGCGGCCGCGTGCTCGCGCAGCTGCGCGGCGGTCACCGTGCCCAGCGGGCGCTGGGTGGGCGTGCCGAAGTCGACCATCACGTTCGGGACGTCGGTGGCGATCACCAGGGTGTCCGCGCTGAGCTCTCGGGCCAGCAGCGCCGCGGTGAGGTCCTTGTCGATGACGGCCTCGATGCCGCGCAGTGCCCCGCTGCCGCGCCCGTCGTCCACGACCGGCACCCCGCCGCCACCGGCGCAGACGACGACGAAGCCGGCCGAGGCCAGGGCCGAGATCGCCGGGACGTCGACGACGGACAGCGGTTCGGGGGAGGCGACCACCCGCCGCCAGCCGCGCTCGCCGCGGTCCTCCCAGACCTGGCCCAGGTCGATGAACCGCTGCGCCGCCTCGCGCGGCAGGAAGCGGCCGACCGGCTTGGTGGGGGCGCCGAAGCCCGGGTCGCCGGCGTCGACCAGCGTTCGGGTGATCAGGGCGGCGGTCCGCTGGGACAGCCCGCGCGCGGCCAGGCCGGCGTCCAGCTCGTCGGCGATGGTGAAGCCGATGGTCGCCTGGGTCTGCGCGACGTTCCAGTCCAGCGGGACCGGGGGCACCACGTGGGCGGCCAGCTCGTTCTTGACCAGCAGGTTGCCCACCTGGGGACCGTTCCCGTGGGTCAGCACCACCTGGACGCCGGTGGCCACCACCTCGGCGACGTGGCCGGCGGCGACGGCGATCGCGTCGCGTTGCGCGCCGGGGGTCGCCGACCCGTCCGGCCCGGTCATGGCGTTCCCCCCGAGCGCGATGACGACGCGGCGGGGAAGGGGCACTGCGCGACCCTAGCGGCTGTTTGCCTTAGCGGTGAAGTACTTCTCCGCCCGGACTCAGCGCCGCCAGAAGTCGAACCGGTCGCGTCCGGGCCGGAAGCCGGCGGCCTCCACGACGGCGACCGCCAGGTCGAAGCGCTGGCCGACCGAGTGGGGCACGTGCGCGTCGCTGCCGAAGCTGACCGCCGTGCCGCCCTCCTCGCGGAACCAGCGCACCAGGTCCACCGACCACAGCGGGCTGGTCGTGTTGACCTCCAGCGCCCGCCCGTCGGCGGCGAGGGCGCGGAAGACGGCCCGGTACTCCTCCTCGAAGAGGTGCTCGGGGTACCGGTCCCGGCCGCCGGGCCAGGTCCGCCGCGGGAAGTCGCAGTGCGCGAGCACCTGGAAGACGTCGCTCGTCTCGATCATGGTGACCATCTCGCCCAGGTAGCGCCGCATCGTCTCCTCGGCGCCGCCGGCGGTCAGCATCCGGCTCACCCCGATCAGCTGGCCGTCCAGCGTCAGCGAGTGGAGCGAGCCGAGGACCCGGTCGACGGGGCAGGCCTTGAGGTGCGCGGCGACGCTGCCGGCGAACAGGTGCGGCTCACCGGCCTCGACGCCGGACCAGACCCGCAGCTGGGGGTAGCGGTCCCGGCACTCCCAGATGGTCTCGGCGTAGACGTCGACGTCGATCGGGCGCTGGTTGGCCGGGTGCCGGTCGATCAGACCGTCGGAACTGGCGCGGTCGTCGGGGCCCCAGACGGTGAAGTCCAGGTGCTCGGTGAAGGCCACGGCGGGCAGACCGATCCGCACCGCCTCCTCGCACGCCCGGATCATCGAGGCGCGCGGGCCGGTGTCCCAGGAGAACTCGCTGTGCACGTGGTTGTCCGGCGGGAGCCTGCTCGGCGGGACCTCGGGCGACATCGCCGCCCATCTTCCTCCCGTCGTCCACAGGTTGCGCACGTCGGGCCGGGCGCTGTCGGTGGGGACGCCTACGGTCGGGGCCATGAGCAGCCTGATGACGCCGACGACCGATCTGGCCGACGAGGCGCTCGGCGTGCTGCGCGAGCTCACCGGGCGGCCCGACGCGGTCTTCCGGGAAGGCCAGGACGCCGCCGTGTCCGCGCTGGTCGAGCGGCAGCAGCGCGCCCTGGTCGTGCAGCGCACCGGCTGGGGGAAGTCCGCGGTCTACTTCGTCTCCACCGCCCTGCTCCGCCGGCGTGGCTCGGGCCCCACCCTGCTGGTCAGCCCACTGCTGGCGCTGATGCGCGACCAGGTCGCCGCCGCGGCCCGGGCCGGCATCAAGGCCGTGGAGATCTCCAGTGCCAACGCCACCGAGTGGGACGACGTCGCCGCCCGCCTGGCCGCCGACGACGTCGACGTCCTGCTGGTGTCGCCGGAGCGCCTGACCAACCCCCGGTTCCGCGACGAGCAGCTGCCCGGCCTGGTGTCCCGCTGCGGCCTGCTGGTCGTCGACGAGGCGCACTGCGTCTCCGACTGGGGCCACGACTTCCGCCCCGACTACCGCCGCATCCGCGACCTGCTCGGTCAGCTGCCGGCCGGCACCCCGGTGCTGGCCACGACCGCGACGGCCAACGAGAGGGTGGTCGCCGACGTCGCCGAGCAGCTGGGCGCCGGCGGTGTCGAGGTCACCACCGTGCGCGGTCCGCTGGCGCGTGACTCGCTGCGGCTCGGCGTGCTGCGGTTGGACACCGACCGGGCCCGGCTGGCATGGCTCGCCGCGCACATCACCGACCTGCCGGGCAGCGGCATCGTCTACACGCTCACCGTCGCCGCGGCCGAGGAGACGGCGGCGCTGCTGCGCGACGCCGGGCACGAGGTCCGCGCCTACACCGGCCGGCTGGACGACGCCGACCGCAAGGACGCCGAAGAGGCGCTCCGGGAGAACCGGGTGAAGGCCCTGGTCGCCACCTCGGCCCTCGGCATGGGCTTCGACAAGCCGGACCTGGGGTTCGTCGTCCACCTGGGTGCGCCGTCCTCCCCGGTCAGCTACTACCAGCAGGTGGGCCGTGCCGGCCGCGCCGTCGAGCACGCCGACGTGCTGCTGCTCCCCGGCCCGGAGGACATCGCCATCTGGCAGTGGTTCGCCACCTCCTCCATGCCGCGGGAGGACCACGCGGCCGCCGTCCTCACCGCGATGGCCGACGGCAGGGCCTGGTCGGTGGCGCGGTTGGAGACCGTCGCCGACGTGCGCCGCTCCCGGCTGGAGCTGCTGCTCAAGGTGCTCGCGGTCGACGGCGCGGTCGAGCGCGTGCAGGGCGGCTGGCGGTCCACCGGCCGGCCGTGGGTCTACGACGCCGACCGCTACGCCCGGGTGACGCAGACCCGGGAGGCCGAGCAGCGGGCGATGCTCGCCTACGCGAAGCCGGTCGACTCGGCGGAGTGCCGGATGGCCTTCCTCCAGACGGCGCTGGACGACCCGACGGCGGCGCCGTGCGGCCGGTGCGACGTCTGCGCGGGGCCCTGGTACTCCGCCGACGTGCCGGCCGGGGCGGCCGAGGCGGCCTCCGCCCGGCTCGACCGGCCCGGGGTGGAGCTGGCCTCCCGGGCGCAGTGGCCCACCGGGGCCGACCGCCTCGGGGTCGAGGTCAAGGGAAAGATCGCGGTCGGCGATCAGCTGGAGACCGGCCGGGCCGTGGCCCGGCTGACCGACCTCGGCTGGGGGCAACGACTGCGCACCCTGCTCGGGGACGACGGTGTCGGCGGGGTGGCCCAGCTGACCGAGGGCATCGAGGCCCCGAGCATCGAGGAGGACCCGGACGCCGCCTTCGACGTCTCGCACCGGGTGATCCGTCCCGGGCTGCCCTCCGATGCCCCGCCGGACGACGAGCTGCTGAAGGCCTGCGCCCGGGTGCTCGGCTCCTGGGACTGGGCGCAGCGCCCGGCGGCCGTCGTGGCCATGCCCTCGCGCCGCCGCCCCGCCCTGGTGTCCGGTGTGGCCCAGGGCCTCGCCCGGCTCGGCCGACTGCCCTACCTCGGTGAGCTGAGCTACGCCCACGGCGGCCCGAGCGGGCAGCCCGGCGGCAACAGCGCCTTCCGGCTGGCCGGCGTCTGGGGCCGGGTGGTCGTGTCCGGGGAGCTGCGGGAACGGCTGGCGTCCGTGGCCGGTCCGGTCCTCCTGGTCGACGACCTCGCCGACTCGCGATGGACGGTGACCGTGGCCGGGCGTGAGCTGCGCCGGGCCGGCGCGTCCGCGGTGCTGCCCTTCGTGCTCGCCCTCACCGCCTGAGGGCACCGTGTCGTTGTCCACAGGTTTTCGAACAGGTGTGCGAAACCTGCGGTAGCTTCTGTGCATGTCGCTCGCGCACCAGCCGTCGATGTGGGACGTCGCCGACGAGCCGGCGGTCACGCCGCTCGCCGGACGGGTCACCCGGCACGTGCTCTCCCGCGGCGCCTGGGTGGACCATCTGCCCGCCTGGGTGGAGGGCTCCGACGTCGTGCTCGACGTGCTCCTGGGCGACATCGGCTGGCGCGCCGACCGGCGGCAGATGTACGACCGCGAGGTCGACGTCCCCCGGCTGCTCCGCTGGTACGGCGGGGGCGAGACGCTCCCGCACCCGGCCCTCACCGAGGCCCGCCGTGCTCTCGACATCCACTACCGGCCGGAGCTCGGCGAGCCCTTCGTGACCGCGGGCATGTGCCTCTACCGCGACGGGCGGGACAGCGTCGCCTGGCACGGCGACCGCGTCGGGCGCAGTCGCACCGAGGACACGATGGTCGCCATCGTGTCCTTCGGCTCGCCGCGCGCGCTGATGCTGCGGCCCGTCGGTGGCGGGCAGAGCCTGCGCTTCACCCTGGGCCACGGGGACCTGGTCGTCATGGGCGGCTCATGCCAGCGCACCTGGGAGCACTGCATCCCCAAGACGGCGAAGCCGGTCGGCCCGCGGGTCAGCGTCCAGTACCGGCCGCGCGGGGTGGCCTGACCGCCCGAAAGGCGCAGGTCGGCGGCCGTTCGGCAGCCCCCCAGGGCCGCCCGGGGGACCCCCCTGCAGGACCCCCTCCGGGGCGTGTATTGTTCTCCATGCACCGCGCGAGAACGGACCGGGCCGCCAGCCTGGTCAACCGCCGGTCGAACCCCCGCGGTTTGACTGCTGCGGAACGCGATGTACAGTGTGAACACCGCCTCGAACGAGGGCCTAGAAATGGGTCGGAGTTCCTGCGCGTCCGTTCCTTGAGAACTCAACAGCGTGCCGAAAGTCAGTGCCAAGTAACAATTCCCTATCCGGGTCTTTGGATCCGGTGGGTTCCTTTGGTTGATTGAACGAGAGTGCCAACTCTCGGTCTC
>JAOPUQ010000179.1 GCA_025963425.1 Modestobacter sp.
GTGCCGTCGAGCGCCGGGGAGGAGCCGGGGCCCGGCAGGCGCTGGCCGGCGGCCCCGTCGGCGGCCCCGGCGAGGCGCTGCTGCAGCGGGCCCTAGCGGCCACCGCCAGCGGGGTCACCATCGTCGACATGCGGCTGCCCGACCAGCCGCTGATCTACGTCAACCCGGCCTTCGAGCGGCTGTCCGGGACCAGCGCCGAAGAAGTGCTGGGTCGCAACTGCCGGTTCCTGCAGGGGCCGGACACCGATATCGCCGCGGTGGCCCGCATGCGCGCCGCGGTCGACGCCGGCCGGGAGTGCAGCGAGGTGCTGCTCAACCAGCGGGCCGACGGCAGCAGCTGGTGGAACGAGTGCCACCTGGCCCCCGTCGTCGACGCGGACGGCACGGTCGTGCAGTACATCGGCGTCCAGCAGGACGTCACCGAGCGGGTCGAGGCCCAGCGGGCGTTGATCCACGAACAGGACCGCACGCGCAGTGCCCTGGCCCGGATCGAGCAGCTGGGCCACACCGACCCGCTGACCGGGCTGATGACCCGGCGTCGGATGGCCGAGCAGGTGCAGACGGCGCTCTGGGACGCCGGGCTGGGCGGCCGGGCGGTGGCCCTGCTGGTCCTGGACCTGGACGGTGTCCAGGGTGTCAACGGCCGGTACGGCCACGCCGCCGGCGACGAGCTGCTGGCCGAGGTCGCCGGCCGGCTGCGGGGCTGCCTGCGCCGCACGGACCTGCTGTCCCGGCTGGGCGGCGACGAGTTCGTGGTGGCACTGCACGGTTTGGACCCGGCCACCGCCCGCCAGGAGGCCGGTCAGGTCGCCGCGGCGCTCGCCGCGGCGGTCGGCCGACCGGTCGTCGTGCGCGGCAGCGAGCTGTCGGTCGGGGTGAGCATCGGCCTGGCCCTGCACCCCGAGGACGGCGCCGACTTCGACGGGTTGCTGCACCACGCCGACGCGCGGATGTACGAGAGCAGGACGCGCCTGCCCTGACTGCCGCGGGTCAGAGTTCGAGGGACTCCCCGGACGCCAGCCGCGTGTACGGGGTCGACGTGCCGGGCCCGCGCTCGCCGAGCAGGCCCGCGACCACGCCCAGCCCGGTCTCGTTGAGCAGGCCGTCGTGGACGGCGACCGCCCGCTCGGCGCCGACCGCACGCACGTAGTCGATCACCTCACCGATCTTCGACCACGGTGCGTGGACCGGCAGCAGCAGCGTCGGGACGGCGACGTCGGGCACGGTGAGCGCGTCCCCGGGGTGGAAGACGCGCCCCTCGACCAGGAAGCCGACGTTGCGGATCCGGGGGATCTCCGGGTGGATGACCGCGTGCCACTCGCCGTGCACCTGCACGTCGAAGCCGGCGGCGGTCAGCGCGTCACCGGCGCCCACCACGTGCACGCGGGGCCCCGCCCCCTCCAGCTGCGCGGCCACGGAGGCGTTGGTCCAGACCTCCAGCGCCGGGTCGGCGTCCAGCGCGGCGCGGGTGCGGGCGGCGTCGAAGTGGTCGACGTGCTCGTGGGTGAGCAGGACGGCGGAGGCGCCGTCCCAGGCGTACTCCTCGGTGAAGGCGCCGGGATCGACCACCAGCCGCCGGTCGCCGTCGGAGAGCACGACACAGGCGTGCCCGAGCTTGGTGAGCTGCACGAGGACCTCCACGGCGGTCGGCGGGACGGACGACGCTGACGGTGCCACGCCGGCCGGGGTTACGGGCTGACCGGGTGCAGTGCCCCGATGGGGTGAGACGGCCGGGGTGGACTGTGCTCCGGCGGGCGCGGTGCCGACAACAGCGGTGTGACCGTTGACACTGCCATCGTCGCCATCACCTACGTCGCCGCCCGCAGCCGCCCGCACGGACCGACCGCCGCCCTGTGGCACGCCGTCGAGGTGCACCGCCCACCGGCCGAGGTCGACGGGGCGTGCGAGCTGACCGCCTGCGGCGCCCTCGCCCGGGTCAGCACCGAGCAGACCTGGCCGGTCCCCGGCACCGACGTCTGCCCGAGCTGCCGCACGCTGCTCGGCTGAGCCCCCGGGTCAGCCGGGTCGTCGACCGGGCCGGTCGCCGAGCTGGCCGAGCAGGCCGTCGACGCGGCGGACGTTCCGGGTGGATCCCAGCGGGGAGAGCACCGCCAGGACCCCCCACGCGGCGGCGATCAGCCACCAGCCGACGCTGCCCAGCACGATCGCCGGCACGACCGAGACCACGGCGAGGCCGCCGAACACCGCCGGCCCGAGCCGGCGCCCCCGCACCGCGCCACGGCGCTGCTGCTCCAGCGCCGGCCGCCACACCGCCGGGTCCGCGCCGGCCGGCAGCGTGCCCGACCGCAGCCCGGCGCCGATGGCCGGTCCCGGTCCGGCTCCGCGCCGGCGCTGCCGGGCAGCGAGCCACGTCAGCACCCCGGCGAAGAGCACGACGCGCACGGCCAGGGCAGCCACGTCCACGGTCCGGTCACCGAGTACGTCCAGGACGACGCCGGCCAGCCCACCGACGACCGCCACCACGACGAAGAACACCGGCAGCGGCAGCGCGTCCAACCGCTGCTGCAGCCCCGGCCCGCCCGGCGCACCCACGACGACGTCCCGGCTCAGGAGCCGGTGAACTCCGGCGCCCGCTTGGCCAGGAACGCCTCGACCGCCTCCCGGTGGTCCGCCGTCCCGCCCAGGGCGGTCTGCAGCCGGGCCTCCAGCGCGAGGGTGTCCTCCAGCGAGTCGGTGGCCGCCGTCGCGAGCACCTCCTTGATCGCCCGGAAGGCCAGCGTCGGCCCCGCCGCCAGCCGGGCCGCCAGCGCGTGCGCCTCGGGGAGCACCTGCTCCGGCGCCACGACCCGGTGCACCAGGCCCCACATGGCGGCGGTCTCGGCCGGGAACGGCTCGGGCAGCAGCAGCAGCTCGGCGGCTCGTGACCCGCCCACGCAGTGCACCAGCCGGGAGGCCAGCCCGGAGTCGCTGGACAGCCCGATCCCGGCGAACGCGGTGGTGAACTTCGCGCCCGCGGCGGCGACCCGCAGGTCCCCGGCCAGCGCGAGCCCCATCCCGGCGCCCGCGCAGGCACCGTTGATGCCCACGACCAGCGGCACCCGCAGCGCGGCCAGCGCCAGCACCAGCGGGTTGTACTCGTCCTCGACCACCGACAGCGACCGCTCGGCGTCCCCGCGCAGCGACCCGACGTGCTCGCCGAGGTCCTGCCCGACGCAGAACGCCCGGCCGGTGCCGGTCAGCAGCACGGCCCGGACGGCGGGGTCGGCGGCCACGTCCCGGACCAGCCCCAGCAGCTCGCCGCGCAGCACGTGCGACAGCCCCGGCCGCTGCAGGGTCAGGGTGGCGACGCCGTCCGCGTCGGTGCGGGTCACGGTCGGTTCGGTCATGTCGGGCAGCCTGTCAGGAGTAGTCGTGGAAGCCGCGGCCGGTCTTGCGGCCGAGCTCGCCGGCGGCGACCTTGTCCCGCAGCAGCTGGGGTGGGGAGAACCGCTCGCCGAGCGTGCCGGCCAGGTACTCGGCGATCGCCAGCCGGACGTCCAGGCCCACCAGATCGGTCGAGCGCAGCGGGCCCATCGGGTGCCGGTAGCCCAGCTCCATGGCCGCGTCGATGGCCTCGGCGTCAGCGACGCCCTCCTCCAGCATCCGGATCGCCTCCAGCCCGAGCAGCACGCCCAGCCGGGAGGAGGCGAACCCGGGGGAGTCCTTGACCACCACGTCGGTCTTGCCCAGCGCCCGCACCCAGCCGCGGGCGGCCTCGACCACGCCGGGCGCGGTCTCCGGGGCGACGACGACCTCGACCAGCTTGGAGGCCGGCACCGGGTTGAAGAAGTGCATGCCCAGGAACTGCGCGGGCCGCTGCAGCGCCGCGGCCAGCTCGGTGACCGACAGCGAGGAGGTGTTGGTGGCCAGCACCGCGTCCGGTCCGAGCGCGGACTCCGCCGCGGTGAGGACGGCGACCTTCAGGTCGGCCCGCTCCGGCACGGCCTCGACCACCAGCCCGGTCGCACCGTCGAGGTCGGCGGGGGAGTCGACCAGCGACAGCCGGGACAGCGCCGTCGCGACGTCGCCGGACAGCTTGCCGCGGCGCGCGGCCTCGTCCAGGCCGTCGGACACCCGGCCACGCGCGGCCTCGGCGGCCTCGTCCCCGGCCTCGACCACCTCGACCCGCGCCCCGGCGGCCAGGAAGACCTGGGCGATCCCCGCCCCCATCCGGCCGCCGCCGATCACGCCCACCCGCTCCGGGAGACCGCCCGTCCTGTCCGCCACGCCGTCCTCCAGTTCGCTCACGCCTTCCGTGCAGCTGATCATGTCCTCTCCGCGGTTGCTCGGCGAGCACCCCCCGTCGGGAACCGCTCGTCCGAGAGGAAGTCACCCCGTGCCCTCCGAGATCGCGCGCGCCACCGACCACACGGCCCGCGTCCAGGCCGTCCTCGACATCCCGCTCCACCGGTTCCTCGGCGTCGAGCTGCTGGACCGGGCAGACCCCACCGCGGGCCTCTGGTTCCCCGTCGGCGTCCCTGCGCAGAACCAGGTGCGACTGCTCCACGGGGGTGTGGTGACCGCGCTGCTCGACGTCGCCGCCTACCTGGCGCTGCTCCCCCACCTCGCCGCCGACGAGCACGCGGTCACGCACGACCAGACGGTCTCCCTGCTGCGGCCGGTCAGCGCGGACCGCCGGGTCGAGGTGGTGGGGACGGTGCTGCGCCGCGGCCGCTCGGTGGCCTTCCTGCGTGCCGAGGCGACGGTCGACGGCACGCTCGTGGCCGCCGGCCACGTCACCAAGACCGTCGTGCCGGCCGGCTGACCGCGGGTCGCCCGTCAACTCCGGGCCCGCAGGCCCCTCTGTGATTGACACCACTGGGGCGGCTGGTAGAAGTTCCTCGTCACTGCCCGCCCCGAGCTCCGCCCGGGGCCCGTCTGCCCTGGAGGCCCCGTGCCCGAGAACCCGACCACCGCTCCGGACCTCGTCGACCTGCTCAAGGACGCGCCGACGAACTGGGGCAAGTGGGGCCCGGACGACGAGGTGGGCGCGCTGAACTACCTCGGCGCGGAACAGGTGCTCGCCGCCGTCCGGCTGGTCAGCTCCGGCAAGGTCTTCACGCTGCAGCGGCTCATCGGCGACCCGAAGGGCGACCCGGTGTGGCCCGGACGTACGCCGGCGGAGCGTACCCAGATCCTCGACGAGGGCGACTGGGACGAGGGCGGCAAGGGCCCGGCGTACCCGGGCGGCCTGCACTACGCCGACGACAAGATCGACGCGTTCCTGCAGGGCTCCACGCAGTACGACGCCCTCGGGCACCTCTGGTACGACGGCAAGCTGTGGAACGGCTTCGACGCCCGGACCACCATCGGCGGCCTGGACAAGGCCAGCGTCGAGCCGATCGCGCAGAAGGGCGTCGTCGGGCGGGCGGTGCTGCTTGTCATGGCACGATTCCGTGGCAAGACGACCCTGGACAAGGGCGAGACCTTCACCCACGAGGACCTCATGGCCTGCGCCGATGCCCAGGGAGTGCAGATCCAGAATCGCGACATCCTGGTCATCCGGACCAACTACCTGCAGCAGTTCTTCGAGCAGGGGGACGCCTTCTTCGAGGGGTTCAACGAGCCGGGCCTGGTCTACAGCCCCGAGCTGGTGCAGTGGTTCCAGGACATGGAGATCCCGAACCTGGTCACCGACACCATCGCCAACGAGGTGACGACCGACCCCAACAACGGGGTGGCCCTGGTCCTGCACAACGCCCTGATGCGGAACCTGGGCGTCACGCTCACCGAGATCGCCGACCTGGAGCAGCTCGCCGCCGACTGCGTCGAGGACGGGCAGTACGCGTTCCTGTACGTCGCGGCCCCGCTGAAGGTCGCGAAGGGCAGCGGTTCGCCGGTCAATCCCGTCGTCATCAAGTAGGGGACCCAGGTGAGCATGTACGACGAGCGGCCGTGGCTGGCCCTCTACGGGGACCAGCCGGCCGACTACGCACTGGAGTTCGACAACGCCCTCGACATGTTCCGGGCCGGCGTGGCCCGGGACCCCTCCGCCGTGGCGTTGCAGTACTTCGACGGCAGCATCACCCGCCAGGAACTGGACGAGCTCAGCGACGGCCTCGCCAGCGGGCTGCTCGCGAACGGCTTCTCCCCGGGTGACCGGCTGGCGGTCTACCTGCAGAACGTCCCGCAGTTCGTCATCGCCATGGTCGCGGCCTGGAAGGCCGGCGGGGTCATGGTCTCGATCAACCCCATGAGCCGGGAGCGGGAGCTGTCCTACCTGCTCAAGGACTCCGGCGCGACGGTGCTGGTCGCCCTCGAGGCGCTCTACGGTGAGATCGGCCGCACCGTCGTCCCGGACACCGACGTGCGACTGGTGCTCACGACGAGCGAGCTGGAGTTCCAGACCCGGGCCGACGAACGGCTGTTCGCCGGCATGACCCGGCAACGCCACGAGGGCACGACCGACTTCAGCGAGTTCATCGCCGAGCACCGGGGTGAGGTCCCGCCGCCGGTCGAGCTGGCGCCCGACGACGTCGCCTTCCTCACCTACACGTCCGGGACCACCGGGGTGCCCAAGGGCGCGATGAACACCCACCGCAACGTGGTCTTCACCGCGCAGGTCTACCGCGACTGGGTCCGGGCCGGACGGGACGGTGCGATCTTCGGCGTGGCCCCGCTGTTCCACATCACCGGGCTCATCGGGCACATCGCGGTGAGCATGCTGGCCCCGGCGCCGCTGGTCCTGGCCTACCGGTTCGAGCCGCAGGTCGTCCTGGACGCGCTGCTCGAGCACCGGCCCACGTTCACGATCGGCGCCATCACCGCCTTCAGTGCGCTGCTCAACGCCCCCGGCTTCACCAAGGAGCACTTCGCCTCGTTCACGTCGGTCTACTCCGGCGGCGCGGCCATCTCCCCCACCGCCGAGAAGGCCTTCCTGGCCGCCACCGGTAAGCAGGTGCACAACGCCTACGGCCTGACCGAGACCACCTCGCCCATGACGGTGACGCCGTTCGGGGCCCCGTCGCCGGTCGACCCCACGTCGGGGGCGTTGTCGGTGGGCGTCCCGGCGCCGAGCACGATCGTGCGCATCCAGGGCGACGACGGTCAGGACCTGCCGCTGGGCGAGGTCGGCGAGATCGTCGCCGACGGACCGCAGGTCGTCGCGGGCTACTGGGGGAAGCCCGAGGAGACCGCCGCGAATCTGCCCGGCGGCGCGCTCAAGAGCGGTGACGTCGGGTTCATGAACCCCGAGGGCTGGGTGTTCATCGTCGACCGCAAGAAGGACATGATCAACGCCTCGGGCTACAAGGTCTGGCCACGCGAGGTGGAGGACGTGCTGGCCGAGCACCCCGCGGTCCGCGAGTCGGCGGTCGTCGGCGTGCCCGACGAGAAGCGCGGGGAGACCGTCAAGGCGTTCGTGAGCGTCAAGCCCGGCTCCTCCGTGACGCCCGAGGAGCTCATCGCGCACTGCAAGCAGCGCATGGCCGCCTACAAGTACCCGCGCAGCGTCGTCCTCCTCGACGAACTGCCCAAGACCGTGACCGGGAAGATCCTGCGCCGGGAACTGCGGGGCTGAGCGACCAGGGCTCGGACGACGGGCTCACAGCTCACGGGAGCCCTCTGGACACAGAGGGCTCCCGTCTGGCTAAGGTGAGCCTGCCCTTCGTCGGCTGACGGGGCAACGATGCCGTCGTCGGAGGTGCTCACCGTGGGCCAGGTGTTCCTCGCCAGTTTCCTGATCGGCCTGCGCGAGGGCCTGGAGATGGTCCTCATCGTGAGCGTGCTGGTCGCCTACCTGGTCAAGACCGGTCGGCGTCGGCACCTGCTGCCGGTCTGGGGTGGGGTCGCCGCGGCCGCCGCGCTGTCGATCGGCTTCGGCTGGGCCCTCAGCTACGTCTCCACGACCGTCCTCGGCGGCCCGGGCCAGGAGCTCTTCGACGCGATCACCTCCACGGTGGCCGTCGTCCTGGTCACCTGGATGGTCTTCTGGATGCGCCGCACGGCGCGCACGATGTCCGGCGAGCTGCGCGGCCGGCTCGACGACGCCATCGGGCTGGGCATCGGCGCGGTCGTGGGCATCGCCTTCCTCGCCGTCGTCCGTGAGGGCCTGGAGACCACGCTGCTGTTCTTCGCCTCGGCGCAGGGGGCGACCACCGCATCCCCGCTGCTGGGGCTGGCCGGCGGGCTGCTCACCTCGGTCGTGGCCGGCGTCGCCCTCTACCTGGGCGCGGTCCGGATCAACCTGTCGACGTTCTTCACCGTCAGCGGCGGGCTGCTGGTGCTGGTCGCCGCCGGGATCTTCAAGTACGCGGTGCACGACTTCCAGGAGGCAGGCGTGCTGCCGGGGCTGACCACACACGCCTTCGACGCGTCGTCCTGGCTGGACCCCACGAGCTGGTACGGCGCCCTGGCCGCCGGGCTGTTCAACATCACCCCCCAGCCCACCGTGCTGGAGTCGATCGCCTGGGTCGCCTACCTGGTGCCCGTGCTGGCGCTCTTCCTGCTCCCCGGGCGCACCGCCCGACCCAGCCCGGCTGCCTCGGCGCAGCAGGCCCCCGACGTCACCACGGAGACCCCCGAGCATGTCGATGCACGCGCGTAACCGCACCATCCTGGCCGGCGCCACCGCCCTGGCCGCCGCCCTCACCCTGGCCGCCTGCGGTGGCGGTTCCGACACCGGCGGCGCCACCGGGGACGCCGGCGACGACATCGCCGTGGCGGCCGGCGACGACAGCTGTGACGTGGCGAAGGCCGACCTGGACGCCGGCACGCACAGGTTCACCGTGACCAACGGTGGCAGCAAGGTCACCGAGTTCTACGTCTACGCCGACGGCGACCGGGTGATGGGCGAGGTTGAGAACATCGCTCCCGGCGTCGCCCGCGAGCTGCTGGTGCAGCTGCCGGCCGGGGACTACGAGACGGCCTGCAAGCCCGGCATGATCGGGGACGGCATCCGCAGCACGCTGACCGTCAGCGGCGACGCGCCGTCGCTGTCGCAGGACGAGACCCTGGCCCAGGCCGGCACCGACTACCAGCGCTACGTGCAGAGCCAGACCGGCGCGCTGGTCGAGCAGACCACCGCCTTCGTCAACGCGGTCAAGGCCGGGGACGTCGCGGGCGCCAAGGCGCTGTACCCGGTGGCCCGCACCTACTGGGAGCGGATCGAGCCGGTGGCCGAGAGCTTCGGTGACCTCGACCCGATCATCGACGGCCGCGAGGGCGACCAGGCCGAGGGCGAGGACTTCACCGGCTTCCACCGCCTCGAGCAGGCGCTGTGGCAGACCGGCGACGTCTCGGCCATGGGTCCCTACGCCGACCAGCTGCTGACCAACGTGCAGGAGATCGCCACCCGCGCCAACGACGTCCAGCTCGACCCGCTGCAGCTGGCCAACGGCGCCAAGGCCCTGCTGGACGAGATCGCCAACGGCAAGATCACCGGCGAGGAGGACCGCTACTCGCACACCGACCTGTGGGACTTCGCGGCCAACCTGGAGGGGTCGCAGGCCGCCGTCCAGGCGCTGCGGCCCTACCTGGCGGAGAACGACGCGGACCTGGTCGCCGAGATCGACGACCGCTTCGCCGCCACCGGACAGGAGCTCGCCCAGTACCGTTCGGGCGACGGGTGGACGTCGTACGACCAGCTCACGGAGGAGCAGTTGCGCGGCTTGAGTGACAGCATCACGGCGCTGACCGGGTCGGTCAGCCAGGTCGCTGCGGTCGTCGCGCAGCGGTGAGTGCCGGCCTGTCATGACCTCTGACGCCAGCCGCGACCCGCGGCGGGCGGGGCTCTCACGTCGCCGCTTCTTCGGACTCGCCGGTGCCGGCACCGCCGGGGTGCTGGCCGCCGGCGCCGCCGGGGGGGTGATCGGCCACGCCACCGCCGCCGACCCGACGGCTGCCGGGACGGCCGCCGCCACCGACGCCGTCCCCTTCACCGGCGACCACCAGGCCGGCATCGTCACCCCCGCTCAGGACCGGCTGCACTTCGTCGCCTTCGACGTCATCACCGACAGCCGCGACGACCTGGTCGAGATGCTCCAGGCCTGGACCGCCGCCGCCCGCCGGATGACCGCGGGCCAGGACGCCGGCCCGGTGGGCGCGGTCGACGGCGGCCAGTACGCGCCGCCGGACGACACCGGTGAGGCCATCGGGCTGCCGGCGTCCGGGCTGACGCTCACCATCGGGTTCGGCCCGACGCTGTTCACCGCCGCCGATGGCACCGACCGCTTCGGCATCGCCGGCCGCCGCCCCGAGCCGCTGGCCGAGCTGCCGTCGTTCCCAGGGGACGCCCTGGACCCCGCGCGCAGCGGCGGCGACCTGTGCGTGCAGGCCTGCGCCAACGACCCGCAGGTCGCGGTGCACGCCGTCCGCAACCTGTCCCGGCTGGGCGCCGGGGTGGTCAGCGTCCGGTGGTCGCAGCTGGGCTTCGGGCGGACGTCGTCCACCTCCAGCGCGCAGGCGACGCCGCGCAACCTGTTCGGCTTCAAGGACGGCACCGACAACCTGAAGTCGGAGAACGGGTCGGCGGTCGAGAGGTTCGTGTGGGTCGCCGACGGCGACCCGGGCGCCGACTGGCTGGCCGGCGGCTCCTACGTGGTGACCCGGCGGATCCGGATGCGGATCGAGCCCTGGGACACCTCCACGCTGGCCGAGCAGGAGCAGACCATCGGCCGGACCAAGGGTGCCGGGGCGCCGCTGGGCCAGCAGGCCGAGTTCGACCCGGTCGACTTCACGGTCCGGGCCGGCACCGGACCGGCGATCCCGGAGAACTCGCACGTCTTCCTGGCCCACCCGACCAACTCCGGGACGGCGATCCTGCGGCGCGGCTACAGC
Source organism: Modestobacter sp. (assembly GCA_025963425.1). GTDB lineage: Bacteria > Actinomycetota > Actinomycetes > Mycobacteriales > Geodermatophilaceae > Modestobacter. The sequence goes on from JAOPUQ010000179.1 coordinate 10,777, forward strand.
TTCGTCGACGGCTCCGACGGCCTGGGCCGGCTGGACGCCGGGCTGTTCTTCATCGCCTACGAGCGCAATCCGGAGACCGGGTTCGTGCAGGTGCAGAAGAACCTGCGGATGGACGCGATGAACGAGTACATCCAGCACACGTCCTCGGCGGTGTTCGCCTGCCCGCCAGGGATCTCCGGTCCCGACGACTGGTGGGGACGCGCACTGTTCTCCTGATTCGGGAGATGGGCGCGCCGGCCGTAGGGCGGGCCGCTCAGCCGGCGGCTGTCGCCGTCGGCTCGTTGGCCCGACGGTGCACGTCGTCGGCGTGCACCGGCTCGCCGCAGGTGCCGCAGACGGTCGCCGGCCGGAACTCGTGGTCGGCGTGCACCAGGGTGACCGGCGGCTCGTCGACGGCCCAGCGGTCACCCCAGGACATGAGGGCACGCAGCACCGGCAACAGGTCCCGCCCAGCCTTGCTCAGGTGGTAGTCGAACCGCACCGGCGCCTCCTGGTACTGCCGGCGCTCCAGCACGCCCGCGGCCACCAGCGCCTTGAGCCGGGCCGCCAGCCGGTCCCGCGGCGCCCCGGTGCCCGCCAGGATCTCGGAGAACCGGTGGTTGCCGAAGGAGACCTCCCGGACGGCGAGCAGCGACCAACGGTCACCGACCACCTCGAGCGCGGCGGCGATGGAGCAGGCCCGGCCGGGCAACTCGTCGAGGATGTTCGGGCGAGCACTCACCGGTCAAGGTTTGCACATCAAACCGACGAACGCTAACGTCGACCGTCAGTTGGACTACCAAACTGACCCGCGAGGGGCACACCATGCGGAACGCCGTCATCGTCGAGGCCGCCGGCGCGCCCGCGCGGCTGCCCGCCACTCCCGAGCAGCGCCGCACGCTCACCATGGCCTCGCTGTCCACGCTGCTCGTGCTCGCCACCTTCGTCACCCCGCTGGCCACCAGCGTCCGGACGACGGCGGAGTTCTCCGCCGGCCCGGGCGCCCAGGCCTGGCTGCTGAGCTCGATGAGCGTCGGACTCGCCGCGGCGCTGCTCACCGCCGGCGTCCTCGCCGACGACCTGGGCCGGCGGCGGGTCTTCACCCTGGGGCTGCTCGTGGTGGCGGCCGGCGCGGTCGTCGTCGCCGCCTCCGGGTCGCCCGGGGTCTTCATCGCCGGGCGCGTGCTGCAGGGCGTCGGCGCGGCCGGGGTGCTGGCCTGCGGGCTGGGCCTGATCGGCTCGGCCTTCCCGCCCGGCCCGGCCCGGTCGCGGGCGGCGGCGGTGTGGGGGGCCAGCGTGGGGGCGGGCACCGGGATCGGCGGCCTGGTCACCGTCGCCCTCGACCCCGGCCAGGGCTGGCGGACGACGTACGCGGTGACCGCCCTGCTGGCTCTTGGCCTCGCGGTCACCGGCCGGCTCACCCTGGCCGAGTCCGCCGACCCCAGCGACCGCCGCGTCGACCTCGCCGGGATCGCCACGCTGGCCGCCGGGCTCGGCTGCCTGCTGGCCGGGCTGGTGCAGAGCCGAGGCGGCTGGGGGCAGCGGACGGTGGTCGTCCTGCTGGGGCTGGGCGTCGTCCTGCTCGCCGCCTTCGTGCTGGTCGAGCGGCGCACCGCCGGACCGATGATCGACCTGACGCTCTTCCGGGTCCCCGGCTTCCTGGCCGCCACCGTCGGGGCGTTCCTCACCGGCGCTTCCGTCGTCGGCCTGAGCTCGTACCTGCCCACCGTGCTGCAGCGTGGGCTGGGCGACAGCCTGCTCGCCGCCACGCTGCTGGTCCTCCTCTGGTCGGCGGTCAGCACGGCCACCGCCCTCGCCGTCCGGTTGCTGCCCGGGCTGGACGGCCGGGTGCTGCTCGCGATCGCGCTGGCCGTCTGCGCGCTCGGCCTGGCCGGCTACGCCGTCCTGGGCACGGGTGCCTCCGGCTGGCGGCTCGTCCCCGGTCTGGTCGTGCTGGGCGTCGGCTACGGGGCGGCGAACGCCGCGCTCGGAAGGGAGGCGGTCGCCCACGTGCCGCCGGCGCTCACGGCCATGGGCAGCGGTGCCAACAACACCGCCCGCTACATGGGCGCCGCCGTCGGCGTGACCCTCGTCGTCCTGGTCGTCGGCACCGGTGAGCCGGCCGGCACCCCCGCCGGGCTGCTGGCCGGCTGGAACACCGCGGCGGCCGGCGGCGCCGTGGTCAGCGCGGCCGCTGCGCTACTGGTGGCGCTGATCCGGCCGGCCCGGGCCGCGGCCGGCTCGCACCCCTAGGGTCTGCCCATGAGCGGGGACCGCGGCCGGCCGATGCGGGTGGTCATCGCCCCCGACTCCTTCAAGGGCACGCTGGACGCCGCCGCGGCGGCCGACGCGCTGGCCGCCGGGTGGCGCAGCCGCCGTCCGGACGACGAGCTGCTCACCCTCCCGCTCGCCGACGGCGGCGAGGGCACCCTCGACGCGCTGGGCCACGACCTGCCCGGCAGCTGCTGGCGCTCCACGCCGGTGAGCGGCCCCGACGGCCGGCCGGTAGAGGCGGCCTGGCTGCTGCTCCCCGACGGCACCGCCGTGGTGGAGATGGCACGTGCGGCCGGGCTGCCGCTGCTGGCCGAGCCCGATCCGCTGAACGCGACCACCCGGGGGCTGGGTGAGCTGCTCGCCGCGGCCGTCGCCGACCCCGCGGTCAGCCGGGTGATGCTCACCCTCGGCGGGTCGGCGACCACCGACGGCGGCACCGGCGCGCTGGCCGCACTGGGTGCCCGGTTCACCGACGCCGACGGCGCGCGGCTGCCTCCCGGTGGTGGCGCACTGGCCCGGCTGGACCGCGTCGACCTCTCCGGCCTGACCCCGCCGCCGGCCGGAGGCGTGCAGTGCCTGGTCGACGTGACCGCCCCGCTGCTCGGGCCGCTGGGCGCGGCCGGGCAGTTCGGGCCGCAGAAGGGCGCCTCCCCGGAGCAGGTCGCCGAACTGGACGCCGCCCTCGCCCGGCTCGCCGGACTGCTGGACGGCGACCCGGAGGCGCCCGGCGCGGGTGCGGCCGGCGGTACGGCGTTCGGCTTCGCCGCCTGCTGGGGCGCGCAGTTCGTCAGCGGCGCCGATGCGGTCGCCGCGGCCGCGGGGCTGGACGAGGCGCTCGCCGGCGCCGACCTGGTGCTGACCGGGGAGGGGCAGTTCGACGCCCAGTCGCTGCGGGGCAAGGTGGTCGGCGCCCTGGTCGCCCGGGCCGGGGCTGCGGGGGTCCCGGTGACCGTGGTCGCCGGCCGGGTGGTCGCCGGCGAGGAGCTGCCGGTGGCCCGCGCGGTGGCGCTCGCCGACCTCGCGGGCTCCGCC
>JAOPUQ010000201.1 GCA_025963425.1 Modestobacter sp.
CGTCGACCTGCGTGGTGACCAGCACGGCCTCGCGCACCGGCGCCCGGTTGTGCTCCAGGAAGTCCGGCGCGCAGCACAGCAGCAGGGTGCGGCCGTCGTCCCCGCCCAGGGCGCACGCGAAGACACCGTGGCCCTCGGGGGCGGCGATCTCCTCGACGATCGCACCGCCCGGCGCCACCCGGACCACCCGGTTGCCGACCGCGTCCGCGGCCCAGATGTGACCCTCGGCGTCCAGGGTGCAGCCGTCGGGGGCGGCCTTCAGCTGGCCGAGCACCTCCTCGGTCCGGGTGCCGGTCACCTCCGGCCCGAGCTGGGCCCACACCCGCCGGTGGGACAGCGAGCCGTCGGCGGCCAGGTCGAAGGCGGTGAACCGGTTGCCCAGCGTCTCGCCGACGATCAGCGTGCCGCCGTCGGGGGTGATGACCGCGCCGTTGGGGAACTGCAGGCCCTCGGCGACGACGGTGACCGTGCCGTCGGGGTCCACCCGCTTGAGCGTCGCCGGGGCGCCGTCCCCGCCGCCCATCAGGTCGAAGCCGAAGTCACCGACGAACACGTGCCCGGCGTCGTCGACGACCAGGTCGTTGAGGTGCCCGCCGCAGTAGGGGGTCAGGTCGGCCAGGGTGGACAGCTCGCCGTCGGCGAAGCGCAGCAGCCGGTGGTCCTTCATGGACACGATGACCAGCGAGCCGTCCGGCAGCCAGCCCAGCCCCGAGGGCTGCTGCTCGACGGTCACCACGACGGACTCCGCGCCGTCCGGGGTGATCCGGCTGACCTGCTGCCGGTAGAAGTCCGACACCCACCAGGTGCCGTCGTGCCAGCGCGGGCCCTCGAAGAAGGAGCCGCCGGTGAAGAGCGTTGTCAGCTGTCGCGTCGCCATGGCCGGACCCTAACCACAGGACGTGAGCGCGCTCACGCCCCGTGGGTCAGGTGCTGATCGGTGGGACGTGCAGGTCGACGCCGAGGAGCACCGCCGGCCACAGCACGATCGCGGCCAGCAGCGAGATGACCTCCGAGACCCCGGCGACGCTGTTGTAGCCGTTGGTCAGCGCGATCACGACGCCCACCGCCAGGTAGACCAGTCCCAACAGTCCGATGCGCATGCTGCCTCCTCGTCCGTGGAGCGCCACGATGCGCTCCATCGCTGTGCGTCGGGTGCACCGCACCTGGGACGCCGATGTACAGCGCCGGCGCTCGCTCCCTACGACGCAGTGTGACCTGGTCCGCTCCCGGTGCCGAGGTCGAGCACGATCTTGCCGACCTGCTCCTGCGCCTCGAGGGCGCGGTGCGCGTCACGCACCCGCTCCAGCGGCAGCACCCGGTCGATGACGGGGCGGACCTCGCTGCGCCCCAGGAAGGCGAAGACGTCGCGGAAGTCGTTCCACCCGCCGAAGGGAGCGCCGAGCAGCCGCCGATTGCCCTGGTACAGCTCCCGGATGCTGATGTCGGGGACGTCTCCGCCGGTGGCGCCGCACACCACCAGGCGGCCGCCCGGCGCGAGGACCCGGATCGAGTCCCGCCAGGTGGGCGCGCCCACCGAGTCGACGACCACGTCCACGCCCTCGCCGTCCGTGGCGTCGAGGACCGCAGCCGACCAGCCCGGGGCGGCCGGGGAGAAGACGCGGTCCACGAAGGGCAGTTCCCGCAGCCGGGCCGCCTTCTCCTCGCTGCGGGTGGTGGTCCACACCTGCGCTCCGCTGTGCGCCGCCAGCTGCATCGCCGCGATGGCCACCCCGCCGCCGCCGCCGACGACGAGCACCCGTTCGCCGGGCCGCACCGCACCGGTCGTCACCACGACGGTCCAGGCCGTCGTGTACGCCGCCGGGACCGCGGCGGCATCGAGGAGGGACAGCGAGTCCGGCAGCCGCACCACCGAGCGGGCCGGGACGGCGAACAGCTGCTGTTGCAGCCCCGGCTCCTCCTCCCCGATCAGCGTGTACTGGGCGCAGCTGCTGGTCAGTCCCCGCCGGCAGTACTGACAGACCTCGCACGAGGAGGCCGGGAAGACCGCGACCCGGTCCCCGACCCGGATGGCGTCGCCCACCTGTGCCCCGGTGGCCACCACCGTTCCGGCGCCGTCGACCCCGAGGACGTGCGGCAGCTGCCGCGGACGACGGACCCCTGGGCCGGTGAGTCCCTGCCGGATCAGCAGGTCGGCGCGGTTGAGCGCCGCGTAGGCCACCTGCACGACGACGTCCGAGGGCCCGGGCACCGGCTCGGGCAGGGACAGGACCTGGATCTGCTCGACCCCGCCGTGACCGGTGATCGCGGCGCCGATCATCGCGCTGCTCGGCAGCCGGTCATCGCGTTGCCACCGCCGCGGCGCGCCGCTCGACGCGCCGCTGACGCATGACGACGGGATCGGCGACCGGAGCGGCCGCCAGCAGCCGTCGGGTGTACTCGTGCTGCGGCGAGTCGTAGACCTCCGTCGCCGGGCCGGACTCGACGATGCGGCCGGCCTGCATCACCACGATGCGGTCGCTGATGGACCGCACCACGGCCAGGTCGTGCGCGATGAACAGATAGGCCAGCCCCAGCTCGTCCTGCAGGTCCTTGAGCAGGTTGAGCACCTGGGCCTGGACCGACACGTCCAGCGCGGACACCGGCTCGTCGCAGATGAGCAGGCTGGGCTTCAACGTCAGCGCCCGGGCGATGCTGATGCGCTGGCACTGCCCGCCGGAGAACTCGTGCGGTCGCCGGTCCATCGCCGAGCTGGGCAACCCGACCAGGTCGAGCAACCGGCGCGCCTCGGCCGCCCGGCTCGCGGCGGTGCCGACGCGGTGCACGACCATCGGCTCGGCGATGATGTCGCCGACCGACATCCGCGGATTGTGCGAGGCCAGCGGGTCCTGGAAGATCACCTGCATCCGTCGGCGGAGCTCCCGCAGCCCCTTGCCGGCCAGGTGGGTGATGTCCTCCCCGTCGAAGCGGATCGTCCCGCTCGAGGCGTCCAGCAGCCGGAGGATGCAGTAGCCGGTGGTCGACTTGCCGGAGCCGGATTCGCCGACCAACCCCACCGTCTCCCCGCGCCGCACGGTGAAGCTGACCCCGTCGACGGCCTTCACGCCCTCGTCGCCGGCCCGAGAGGGACGCCGGCGGCCGCCGAAGCGCTTGGTCAGGTCGATGACCTCGAGCAGCGGGGCTTCCTCGCCCTGCGGTGCCGTGTTCAGCGCGCTCATGACGCCACTCCTGCCATCGCACTGATCGGGTGCGTCGTCCGGACCCAGTGACCGGCACGCAGTTCCCGCAGCTCGTTCGTCCCGCGAGCGCACCCGTCCTCCCGGTCGGCGAACGCGCATCGCGCAGCGAACCGGCACCCGGCCGGGGGGTCGACCAGGCTCGGTGGCATCCCGGGGATGGCGGCGAGGCGCCCGTTCCGGCCGCCGTCGTCCTGCAGGGACGGCATCGCCCGCAGCAGCGCCTGGGTGTAGGGGTGCTCGGGGCGGGCGAACAGCTCGTCGACGTCGGCCTGCTCCACGATCTGACCGGCGTACATGACGACGGTGTCGTCGGCGATGTCGGCCACCACGCCCATGTCGTGGGTGATGAGCACCAGTCCCATGTCGTGCTGGTCGCGCAGGTCGTGCAGCAGGTCGAGGATCCGGGCCTGCACCGTGACGTCCAGCGCGGTCGTCGGTTCGTCGGCGACCAGCAGCTTCGGGTTGCAGGAGATGGCGATGGCGATCATCACCCGCTGCCGCATGCCGCCGGAGAACTGGAACGGGTAGTCGTCCAGCCGCCGGGCGGGGTCGGTGATCCCCACCTCGGCGAGCAGGTCCGTGGCCCGGCTCCGCGCCTGGGCGCGCGAGAGGCCCTCGTGGCGACGCAGCGTCTCCATGATCTGGGTGCCCACGGTGAGCGTCGGGTTCAGGCTCGTCATCGGGTCCTGGAAGATCATGGCGATGTCCCGGCCGCGGATCTCCTGCAGTTCGCGG
>JAOPUQ010000204.1 GCA_025963425.1 Modestobacter sp.
AGGTCGGGCAGGACCTGGGCGGGCTCGTCGGGGACCGCGGGCGGCGGGATCAGCTCGGTGACGACCGGCGGGGTGGGTCCCACGGCGATCGACCAGACGCGGGCGACGGCGACGGTGCGGCCCTCGACGGTCATCACGGCCTCGGTGAGGTCGATCCGCCGGCCGGGGCGGACGGGCGAGACCTCGACGGTGAGCTCGCGGCGGGGGATGGCGCCGAAGAAGTCGACGCTGACCCGCGTCGCACGGTGCCCCGCGCCGATGGCCCGGGCGGCGTCCTCGGCGAGGTGCGCGAGGAGCGCCGACGGCGGCCCGCCGTGCTGGGCGCTGTGGTCCCAGGGGCTCTCGGTGGCCCGGGTGGGTGCGAAGCGGTTGTCGCCGAGGGGGAGGTAGAAGGCCTCGAGGTCCATGGGCGGCAGTCTGGCTGAGTGCCTGGCGGAGCTCGCGCCGTGGTGCGGGGCACGGTCCACGTGGGTGGCTGGGCGGAGAGCCATCCGACGGGTACGACAGCGACGATCTGTCAGGTGCCGGGCAGCGTCAGCCCACTGACCGCCGACCGGCCCGGGCGGCGAAGGCGTCCAGCGCATCGAGCACCTCACGCGCCTGCCACATCCGGTTCCGCTTCTGGCCGGTGAACTCGGTGAGGACGCCGGCCTCGATCAGCGGTGCGAGGACGCGGACGGCGTTCTGCGGTGGCACGTCCAGCTCGCGGCCGACGAGAGGGGAGTCCAGCACGGGTTGCCGCAGCAGCAGGTCGGCCACCCGCCACGCGCCGGCGTCGGCCCGGGCCCGGACGGTGTCCTGCCACCCGGCCCGGATCGCGCGGAGCTCCGCCACCAGAGCGGTCGCGTTGGTGAGTGCAGCGATCGTGCCCTGGGTGAAGGCGGTGACGACGGGGTTCGGGTCGCCGTCCCGGTAGGCGGTCAGGGCCGCGAAGTAGCCGTCGACGTCGGTCAGGAGCCCCGCCGAGACCGGCACGGTGACCGACCGGGTGATGCCGTGGTGACGGAGCAGGGCATGCACCAGGGCGCGGCCCACGCGGCCGTTGCCGTCGGGGAAGGGGTGGATGGTCTCGAACTGTGCGTGCGCGATGGCGGCGAGCACCAGGCCCGGGACGTCATCCCGGCGGGCGAACCGGACGAGGTCCTCGACCAGGACGGGGACGTCATCGGCGACCGGGGCGACGTACTCGGCGCCGTGTGGTCCGTAGGAGTCGCCCCCGACCCACACCTGCGCCGTGCGCCACCGCCCGGCGATCTCGGGTTCGCTGTCGCGCAGCAGGGCAGCGTGCATGGCCAGGATCGCGTTCGACGTCGGTTCGGCGGCCAGGTCGAGGGCGGCCTGCATGGCGTGCACGTTGCCGACGACGGCCTCGGCGTTGCGGGTGGACGGTCCGCCCAGCTCGGCGACCGCGATGGCCCTGGCGCCCGAGGTGAGCTGCTCGATCCGGGACGAGGAGGCGGACTCGGTGCGCAGGAGGATGGCCGCGGACGGGGTGAGGTCGGAACCCGTGCGCGCGTCGAAGCGGGCGATCTCGCCGACTGCCTCCTCGGCCGCCTTCTGCACGGCTGGGTCGAGTACGGGGTGCCGGTCAGAGATCCGGGGCACGACGGCGGCGCGGTACGGGCCGACGTGGCGCAGCCGCACGGCCCGGGGGACGACGTCCTCGGGCAGGCTGGGCCGCCACGACACGTCCCGTGCGCCGACCCGCGGCCACTCATCCGAGAACATGCGCAGACTGTATTCGCACTTGTGAGATGATGTGCGAGCAAGGCGGAGTTGCCCCTCGGATGGCGGAGATCAGGTCAGCGCAGGAAACCCATCGGCTCGGTGACCGGGATGCCGGCGAGGGCCTGCAGGGTGAGCAGTACGAGCAGGACGGCGTAACCGCCCGACACGGCGGCGACGACGCGGAACCGGGTGCCGGCATTGGTCAGCGCGCGCACCCGGCGCGCCAGCGCCTCCAGACCGAACGCCAGCAGCGGAAGGACCTGCAGGGCGTGCATGCCGACGAAGTGCGGCTCGCGCAGGTCGCCGCCGGTGGTGCTCCAGCCCAGGAAGGGCAGGCCCGGACCGTCGTCCGGGACGCCGACGGCGTGCGCGCCGGCCACCCCGGCGAAGCTGTCGAGCTGCTCGGGCGTCGGCGACGTCATGAGGAAGGCCACCGCCATGCCGGCCAGACCGATGACCAGACCGGCCCGGACGGCCAGCCGCCGGGCGGCGTCGGCGTCGGCGTCTGGACTGCGCCACAGCAGCGCCGCGAGGACCAGGTTGACCAGCCACACGGCCGCGATCGACGTCCCCATGGTGGCCCACAGTGTCGTGGCCAGCGGGGACGAGACGTTGAAGTGGCTGGTGGTGCCGGCGGCGACCGCGCCGACGATGACCACCATCTCGACGACCAGCGCCGCGGTGACCACCCTGGCGCCGATCCGGCCGACCCGCTGCCGGTGCTCGGGCAGCCGGTCGAGCAGCCAGGCGATGGTGAGGGCGTAGAGGCCGATGGAGATGGCGAACTTCAGCGGTTTGAGCCAGCCGTTGCGCCCGCTGATCTGCACCGGGTCGACGATCGCGAGGACGGCGGTGACCACGGCGGTTGCTGCCATCAGTGCGGCGAGGGCCAGCAGCGGTCGGTTCGCCGGCCGGGTGAACAGCGCGCGGGTGGAGGTCGGTCGGTGCTCGAGGACGGTCATGACGGGCTCCCGGGGATGGGTCCGAACCGGCGGTGGGATTCGTTGGCCTGGGCCATCCGGCGCAGTCCGGCGAGCAGGGCGTCGCCGAGCACGGTGCCGACGACGACGGTCTGGGCCGCTGTCGCCGGGCCCGCGTCGAGGTTCTTCGTGATGCAGTCCAGGTCGGCGGCGGCGACGATCTCCGCGGCCCGGACGTAGCCGGGCAGGGTGGCGGTGAGGTCCTCCCGGCCCAGCGCGCGGTAGCGGTCGAGCACGGCGGCGGCCGCCAGGAGGCCGGGGTTGTCGTCGAAGACCTCCCAGCCCTGTGACCGTGCGGCGTCCTTCACCTGTTGCACCGAGTCCGCCGTCGGCGGGGTGGTCGGGCGGGGGAGTGACGCCTGCGCGATGCCCAGGGTGTTGCCGAACGGGTGGTCGGGGTCGTCGGCGGCGGCCAGCACGTCGCGCGCGGCGGCCACGCTGAGCCCACCCACCTCGATCAGCGATCGGATCAGCTGCAGGCGGGTCAGGTGTTCCTCGCCGTACTGGGTCTGGTTGTAGCCGGTGCGTTCGCCGGTCGGCAGCAGGCCTTCACGGGCGTACCACTTGATGGACGCCGCGCTGACGCCGCTGCGGGAGGCGAGGTCGGAGATGCGCACGTCGATAGCTTCGCTATCGATAGTGGTCCTGTCAATGTGCCGACGGCGATGGATTGGATGCAGGCGACGGCGATCGCGAGCTCGCGGCGGGGATGGCGACGGAGCCGCAGCTCTGGCCGAGCGTCTGTCGGAAGTCCCGCCACGGTGGTGCAGAGCACTGTCCACGCGGGTGCACGGCCGCCGATCGGATCGGCTAGACAGGGCGCATGACCGACGTGAACGTGTCCGACGCTGGCTGGCTGTCCCGTGACGAGATGGATGCCGCCCGCGAGCGGCTGCCGATCCTCTACGTCGACGCGGTGCCGGTGCGGGTGGACGAGCAGGGCATCGTCACGAAGGTCGGCCTGCTGCTGCGCCTCGGTGAGGACGGGCAGGTCAAGCGGGCTCTGGTCTCGGGGCGGGTGCTCTACCACGAGCGGGTCCGCTCGGCTCTGCTCCGCAACCTGGAGAAGGACCTCGGTCCGCTGGCGTTGCCCCGGGTACCGCCGTCACCGCAGCCGTTCACCATCGCCGAGTACTTCCCGACGCCGGGGGTGACGCCGTTCCACGACCCGCGGCAGCATGCGGTGTCGCTGGCGTACGTGGTGCCGGTCGAGGGGGACTGCGCTCCGCAGCAGGATGCGCTCGAGCTGACCTGGTTCACCCCGCTCGAGGTGCGGGAGCCCGGCGTGCTCGCGGAGCTGGCCAACGGGCAGGGGACGCTGCTGCTGCAGGCGCTGGCGTCCCTGGGGGTCTGACCGGCCGATCGTCGGGCGTCAGCGCCGCGACGTCCGCGCGTCGGATCGGGCACGGCCGCCGTTGAGCCGCAGCCGCCAGCACAGCAGGGCCAGGTCGAGCGCGGTGCGGGCCTCGCGCTGCTCCAGGTCGATCCCGCCCAGCAGCTGGGAGATGCGCTCGACCCGCCCGTAGAGGGTCTGC
>JAOPUQ010000220.1 GCA_025963425.1 Modestobacter sp.
CGGAAGCCGGGGCGGATCCGCTTGAAGATGCGGGGCACCGTCTCGACGTTGTGCGCCAGCACCTCCGGGCGCGAGGAGAAGACCTCGGCGAGCTGGTCGGGCTCGGCGTTGAAATCCGGGATGAGCAGTTCGACGCCACAGCCGGGGACCGCGGCGTGGATCTGCCGCACCGTCTCGGCGTAGAGCCAGGCCCCGCCGTCGGGCAGGTCGTCACGGGCCACCCCGGTGACCGTGGCGTACCGCAGCCCCATGGTGGCGACGCTCTCGGCCACCCGGCGCGGCTCGTCGGCATCGAAGTCGGCGGGCTTGCCGGTGTCGATCTGGCAGAAGTCGCAGCGCCGGGTGCACTGGTCACCGCCGATGAGGAAGGTGGCCTCGCGGTCTTCCCAGCACTCGTAGATGTTGGGGCAGCCGGCTTCCTCGCACACGGTGTGCAGGCCCTCGCGGCGCACCAGGGACTTCAGCTCGGTGTACTCCGGACCGGTCTTGAGCTTGGTCTTGATCCATGCGGGCTTGCGCTCGATGGGGGTCTCGCTGTTGCGGACCTCCAGGCGCAGCAGCTTCCGGCCGGCCGGCTCGATCCGGGACGCCGTCTCCGGGGTGGTCGTCGACGCCTCGCTCATGGCCAGCACGGTACTCCCGGGGCCGGTCGCGCCGGCTCGCCGCCGCAGGTGACGCCCACGCGGCCGGTACGAGAACGGGCCCAGTGCCGCCTCCCGGCCGGGGAGGCGGCACTGGGCCCGTCGTCCTCGGGCGCGCGGGTCAGGCCTTGCTGCCCCCGGTCTGGGATCCGTCGTCCGGGCCGGCGGTGGGGGAGTCGTCGGCCGAGGCGGGGGTGTCCGACGCGGGTGTCGGGTGCTGCTCGTCCGGCGCGACCCCCAACTGCGCGGTCTGCGTACCGAGGTCGGTGTCGGGCGGGGTGGCGTCGCCGGGGGCCGACTGGGCCGAGGAGACGGTCTTGCCGCCCTGCGCCTGCGGGCTCTCGGTTCCGCCGGCGGAGTGGGACGGACTGCTCGGGGAGCTGGGCACGGGATCCTCCCGGTAGCTGGGAACGGGACCGTCGCCGGTCGGCGCCGGGGTCCAGGGGTCGTCGGTGGTCTTCTTGCGCAGGACGACGGCGACACCTGCCACGACGGCCAGCACGGCCAGCAGCCACGGCCAGCGGCGCGGCGGCGGCTGCTCGATTCCCACCCGGCGCTTGACCGTGGTGGCGGTCGCGACGGCCCGCTCGGTGGCCTGCTTGCGGGCCTTGATGGTCGCCTTCTCCAGCTCGACGCGCCGCTTCCGGGCCTTCTCGGCCAGCTTGTCGGCCTTCTTGCCCAGCTGCTCGGCCTTGGCGCTGGCCGCCTTGGCATTGGCCTCGGCAGCCGCCCGCAGGGCCACCGCCGTGAGGGCGGCCTGCTCGCGGGCGGTCTCCGCGGCGGCGAGCGCGGCGTTGCCCGCTGCAGCGGACTGGACCGCGGCCGAGGTCAGCGAGCCCCGGGCACTCTCCAGCACCGGCGTCGCGGCCCCTCGGGCGGCGGCGACCCGCGGAGCCGCGTACGCGGCCGCAGCGGAGCCGGCGGCCTCCAGCCGGGGGCCGGCGGCGTCCAGGGCGGCCTCCAGCCGGGGACCGGCGGTGGCGACCGCATGCTCGATGTTGGCCCGGGTGGCCCGGGCAGCTGCCTCCAGCGTCGGCCCGGCCGCCTCGCGGGCGGCTTCGATGCGCGGGACGGCGGCGGCGAGGGCGAGGTCGATGTTCGCCCGGGCGGTCTTGCCCGCCGCCTCCCACCGGGGGACGACGTCGGCCGCGTACGCCTTGTGGGCGGCTTCGAGGTGCGGGGCGAGGGTCTTCTGGGCGGCCTCGATGCGGGGCGCGAGGGTCTTCTGCGCCGCCTCGACCGTCTTCTGGGCGGCCTCGACGCGCGGCTCGATCGCCTCGAGGGCGGCGTCCAGACGGGGGCCGATCGCGGCCACCGCGGCCTCCACCCGGGGGGCGAGGTCGGCGGCGTAGGCCTTCTGGGCCGCCTTGGCGGCCGCCTCCACCCGCGGGCCGAGTTGCTCCGCCGTCGCGCGCCCGGCCTCGGTCACCGCCGTGCCGATGTGGGCAAAGCCCTCCTGGAACTCGGCACCGATGACCTGGGCCCGGCTCTTCTTGCGGAACACTGGCAGCACCTCCGAGTTGATCGTCTCGCGATCATCCTGCCCGTCATCGGCTGTGGGCACACCCCGGGGGCGCGGATGTCTCGGGCGAGCGGCGCCGGACCTGGTTAGCGTTCCTCCCCGTGCAGCTACGGATCTTCACCGAACCTCAGATGGGCGCCACCTACGACGACCTGCTCGCGGTCGCCCGGCGGACGGAGGAGACCGGCTTCGACGCCTTCTTCCGCTCCGACCACTACCTGACCATGGGCGGCGACGGGCTGCCCGGCCCGACCGACGCGTGGGTGACCCTGGGCGGCCTGGCCCGGGAGACCAGCCGGATCCGGCTGGGCACCCTGATGACCGCCGCCACCTTCCGGCTGCCCGGGCCGCTGGCCATCTCGGTCGCGCAGGTGGACCAGATGAGCGGCGGCCGGGTGGAGCTGGGCATCGGGGCGGGCTGGTTCGCCCAGGAGCACGCGGCTTACGGCATCCCGTTCCCCGAGCTGGGCGAGCGGTTCGACCGCTACGAGGAACAGCTGGCGGTGATCACCGGGCTGTGGAGGACGCCGGCGGGGAAGACCTTCGACTTCGCCGGGGACCACTACCAGCTCAGCGGCTCCCCGGCGTTGCCCAAGCCGGTCCAGGACGGCGGCGTGCCGATCCTCGTGGGCGGTCGCGGCAAGTCGCGGACCCCGCGCCTGGCGGCCCGCTACGCGAGTGAGTTCAACGTCCCGTTCGCCTCGGCGACCGACAACGCCCAGCTGTTCGACGGCGTCCGGGCGGCGTGCGACGAGGCCGGCCGGGACCCGTCCTCGCTGGTCTACAGCTCCGCCCTGGTCCTGTGCGTGGGCAGGGACGACGCGGAGGTGGCCCGCCGGGCGGCGGCCATCGGCCGGGACGCCGACGAGCTGCGGGCCAACGGGGTGGCCGGCAGCCCGGCCGAGGCCGTCGACGTGCTCGGCCGCTACGCCGAGGCCGGGGCGACCCGGGTCTACCTGCAGGTGCTCGACCTCGCCGACCTGGACCACCTGGACCTGGTCGCCGCCGAGGTCGCTCCGCAGCTGGGCTGACGGGGTGAGGTGCTGCTGCCGGGGATGCCCGGCAGCAGCACCGCGCTGGGCTCAGCGCAGCTGGTCGTCCAGCGGCACGAGCGCGGAGCGGGAGCTGAGCCAGGTGTTGGCCCGATCCAGGTCGCTCTCGAAGTCGACCTCGACGGCGGAGAAGCGCGAGATGTCCAGCGGCCGGAAGCGCACCCCGGCCTGCTGGATCGCGGTCTCCATGCCGCGCTCGAAGTAATCGCTGGCCGCGCAGGCCGCCAGGTGCTCGACCAGGACCGGCTTGTCGGCGGCGGAGACGTAGTTGATGCCGACCGCCTCGCCCAGCCCGCCGACGACGCCCTTGGACAGCTCGGCGATGAACCCGTTGGCGTCCAGGGTGTACTTCACCTCCTCGTCGGCCACCGTGGCGGTGTCCACGCAGACGAAACTCTGGTCGGCCGCCACGAAGGCCGTCGTCTGGTCCAGGACCGCGGGGTCGAACACCACGTCGCCGTTGAGCCACAGCACGCCGCCGGGCGGCGAGGTACGCAGCGCCCGGAGCAGGCTCTTGGAGGTGTTCGTGCTGGCGAACTCGGGGTTGAAGGCGTACAGCAGGTCCGGCTGGGCGCGCATCACCCGCTTGCTCCGGTAGCCGACGACCACGGTGACCCGCGACGCTGAGCCGAAGACCTCGCGGATGCCGTCCAGCTGCTGCTGCATGATGCTGCGGCCGTCCATCAGCGGGGTCAGCGGCTTGGGCAGCGAGCGGCCCAGCCGGGTGCCCATCCCCGCGGCGAGGATCACCACCTGCGGCGCGTCCACGACGTCCGCGGCGGGGCGCCCAGCTGCCGGACGCGTCCGGTCGTCGCGGGCGTCGGTCTGGATCGGGTCAGCTGTGCGCATGCTCATCTCCTCGGGTGGTCGGGTGGACGCGAACGGCGTCCGGAGCGCCGGCGGGGGGAGCCGTCGGGAAGACGATCTCGAGGACGCGGTCGGTGGCGTGGCCGTCCTCGAGGGAGCAGAAGGTGTTCCGGAACCGGGTGTACCGCTCGGTCGGCTGCCAGTCCGGCCCCAGTTCGGCGATCGCGGCGAGCACCTCCTCGCTGGCGGTGAGCAGCGGACCGGGGGCGGCCTCGGCCAGGTCGAAGTAGAAGCCCCGCAGCTCGTCGCGGAAGTAGGGCAGGTCGTAGGTGAAGTGGACGATCGGCTTTCCGGTGATCGCGAAGTCGAACATCGTGGAGCTGTAGTCGGTCACCAGCACGTCGGCGGCCAGGTACAGGTAGCGGATGTCCGGGTAGCGGGACACGTCGCGGATCGGAGCGCCCTCGGCGACCTCCAGGCGGTCGGAGACCATGCCGTGCAACCGCAGCAGCAGGACGTGGTCCTCACCCAGGTCCCGGGCGAACTCGCCCAGGTCCAGCGGAAAGGAGAAGTCCGGGCTGTCGGCGGAGAACACCAGGTCGTCCCGCCACGTCGGGGTGTAGAGAACGGCGGTGACGCCGTCGGCGATCCCGAGCTCCGCCCGGACCTCGGCGCGCAGCCGCTCCCGCTCGGGGGAGCTCAGCACGTCGTTGCGCGGATAGCCGGTCTCGTGGACCGGACGGTCGAAGCCGAAGGCCTTCCGGAACCGGGGCGTGCTCGCCGCATTCGGCGACAGCAGGTGATCCCAGCGGGCGATGTCCTGGTCGAGGTAGGCCAGCCGGCCCTCCGGCGCCCAGAAGACGTCGTTGTGGATCCGCTTGAGCGGCGTCCCGTGCCAGGTCTGCAGGTAGGTCGTGCCCGGGCGCTTGTCCCAGTCCAGCGCGAGATGGTCGTTGGACACGACGACGTCGGCGGACTCCAGCGCGGCCCGGCCCTCGGCGCTGCCGTGGACGACCG
>JAOPUQ010000249.1 GCA_025963425.1 Modestobacter sp.
AGCTGCCCTCGGTCACCGGCAGCTCCAGCCACCCGACCGGCACCGGGGTCGGCGCCATCCTGTTCAAGCCGCCGGTGATGGCGCTGCTGGGCACGGTCGTGCTGCTGTTCCAGGCGCTGCTGCTGGCGCACGGTGGCATCACCACGCTGGGCGCCAACGCGTTCTCGATGGCGATCGTCGGCCCGTGGGCCGGGTACGGCGCCTACCGGCTGACCCGGCGCTGCGGCGGCGGCCTGCTGGGCGGGGTGTTCGCCGGGATGGCGGTGGCCGACCTGGCCACCTATGTGACGACGTCGCTGCAGCTCGCGCTGGCCTTCCCCGATGCCGAGAGCGGCTTCCTCGGCGCGGCGGTGAAGTTCCTCGGCGTCTTCGCGATCACCCAGGTGCCGCTGGCGATCGGGGAGGGCCTGCTCGGCGTCCTGCTGTTCCGGGTCCTCACCGTCAACGCCCGGCCCGAACTGGAGCGCCTCGGCGTCCTCGCCCGGTCCTCCGATGGGGCTTTCGGTACCGAAAGCCCGCCCGCGGACCGTGCTTTCGGTACCGAAAGCCCCGAGGGGGGGACGACACGGTGAGGCGGCGGCACCTGGTCACCGCGCTCCTGGTGCTGGCCGTCGTCGCGCTGTTCGCCCTTCCGCTCCTGCTGGACGGCGGCTCGGACTACGCCGGCACCGACAGCCAGGCGACCCAGCTGATCGAGGAGTCCGACCCGGGCTACCAGCCGTGGTTCGAGTCGGTGTTCTCGCCGTCGTCCAAGGAGGTCGAGTCCGGCCTCTTCGCGCTGCAGGCCGCCCTCGGCGGCGGGGTCCTCGGCTACGTGCTGGGCCGGCTCAAGGGCCGCCGGACGGCGGGCAAGCCGGCGCAGGAACCGGCGCAGGAGCCGGACCGGCCATGAGCGGGCTGGCCATCGACGACGCCGCCTGGAGCAGCGCCTGGCGCCCTCGCTCCCCCGCCGACAAGCTGCTGCTGTCCCTCGGCCTGGTCATCAGCGCGCTCGTGCTGCCCGTCTGGCCGGGCACCCTGCTCGTCGGGCTGGCCGCCGTCGTCCTCGCGCTCGGCCCGGCCCGGGTACCGGCGCGCACCTTCGGCCGGGCGGTCCGGCTGCCGCTGGCCTTCATCGTGGTCGGCGCGCTCACCTCCGTGGTCGAGGTCGGCTCCGGCGGGCTGGGCTGGGCACCGGACGCCGCCGCCCGGGGCGCCGCGCTGGTCGGGCACGGCCTGGCCGGCAGCGCCGCGGTGCTGCTGCTGGCCACCACCACCCCGATGTCGGACCTGCTCCCCGAGCTGCGCCGGCTGCGGGTGCCCGATGCCGTGATCGAGGTCGCCTCCGTGGTCTACCGGCTGCTGTTCGTGCTGCTCACCAGCCTGACCACCATCCGGGAGGCGCAGACCGCCCGGATGGGCCACTCGACGGTCCGGCGCTCCTACCGCTCCTCGGGCGTGCTGGCCGCCGCGGTGCTCACCCGCTCCTGGGACCGCGCCCGGCGCCTGCAGGAGGGGCTGACCGGCCGCGGCATGGAGACCGGTCTGCGGGTGCTGCCCGAGGCGCTGCCGTCGTCCCGGCCGTTCGTGGCCGCCACGGTCGGCGGCCTGGCCGCGCTGGCCGCCGTCACGGTGGTGCTCGCATGAGCCACCTCAACGTCTCGGCGGAGGAACTGGTCGTCGGCTTCGACCGCGGCCGGCCGGTGCTGGACGGCGCGTCGCTCACCGTCCCGGCGGGCCGGCGGCTGGAGGTGCTGGGTGCGAACGGCTCGGGCAAGACGACGCTGCTGCGCTGCCTGTCCGGCGCGCTCGCGCCGGCCCGGGGCCGGGTGATCGTCGACGGCGCGGAGCTGCGGCGCACCCGGGCCGGGCTGCGGGCCCACCGCCAGGCGATCCAGCTCGTGCTGCAGGACCCCGACGACCAGCTGTTCAGCGCCTCGGTCGCGCAGGACGTCTCCTTCGGGCCGGTGAACCTGGGGCTGCCGGAGGACGAGGTGCGGGCGCGGGTGGCCGAGGCGCTGGGCCTGCTCGCCGTCGACCACCTGGCCGCCCGGCCCACCCACCAGCTGTCCTACGGGGAGCGCAAGCGGGTGGCCATCGCCGGGGCGGTGGCGATGCGCCCGTGCGTGCTGCTGCTCGACGAGCCGACCGCCGGACTGGATCCCTCCGCCGTCGCCGAGGCGCTGGCCGCGCTGACCCGGCTGCAGGAGGCCGACTCCACGGTGGTGATGAGCACCCACGACGTCGACCTGGCACTGCGCTGGGCCGACGAGGTCGCCGTCGTCGTCGGCGGGCAGGTCGTCCAGGGCCGCCCGGAGGACGTGCTGACCGACGACGCGCTGCTGACCCGCGCCCGGCTGGACCGCCCGTGGGCGCTCACCGTCGGCGCCCGGCTGCGCGAGCTGGGCCTGCTCCCGGCCGGCGCCCTCCCCCGGGACGCCGCCGCCCTGCTCGCCGCGCTGCCCGACTTCCCCGGCGTGCGCACGTGACCGAGCTCGCGACGTTCCGCCTGGGCACCGCGTCCGTGATCACCGTCGGCGTCGGTGCCTCGGCCGGGGTGACCGCCGAGGAGGTGCTCGCCGCGCTGGACGCCGTCGTGCCCGCGCCCGGCGGGCCCGTGGCGCTCGCCACCCTGGACGTCCGGGCCGCCGAACCGGGGCTGCGCGAGGCCGCCGCGCG
>JAOPUQ010000321.1 GCA_025963425.1 Modestobacter sp.
CCCGCACCTGAACCGCAAGCACACGATCTTCGGCGAGGTGGCCGACGACGCCAGCCGCCAGATCGTGGACGCGATCGCCAAGGTGCCCACGGCGCGCGGTGACCGCCCCGTGGACGACGTCGTCATCGAGTCGGTCGAGGTGCAGCGCAGCTGACCACCCCGGACGGGCCCGGGGGTGCCGGCGCGGAGCCACCGCAGCCGGCGCCCCCGGCCACCACCTGCTACCGGCACCCCGACCGGGCGACCGGCGTCTCCTGCGTGCGCTGCGGACGGCCCATCTGCCCGGAGTGCATGCAGCCGGCCTCGGTCGGCTACCAGTGCCCGGAGTGCGTGCGGGCCGGCAACGCCGGGATCCGCCGGCCCCGCCGGGGCACCGCGCTGCGGGTGGCCGGCCACCGGTTCGGCCCGGTCACCGCCGTCCTCGTCGGGCTCAACGTGGCGGTGGCCCTGGCCACCGCGGTCTCCGCGGTGCTCGCCGGCCGCAACCCGCTGCGCAGCTTCGTCTCCCCGCTGCTCGACGACCTGGCGATCAGCCCGGCCGCGGTGGATGCCGGCGAGTGGTGGCGGGTGGTCACCAGTGCCTTCGCCCACATCAGCCCGGTCCACCTGGTGCTCAACATGCTGGCGCTGCTGGTCTTCGGTGCCGAGCTCGAGCGGCAGCTGGGCCGCGGCCGCTACCTGACCGTGTACCTGGTGTCCGCGCTGGGCGGCGCGGCGTCCCTGCAGGTGTTCGGCGCCTACTACGGGGGCGTCGTGGGCGCGTCCGGGGCCATCTACGGCCTGCTGGGGGCCTTCGGTGTGGTCCTGGTGTCCCAGAAGCAGGACCTGCGTGGGCTGCTCACCCTGCTGGGCATCAACCTGGTCATCAGCTTCCTGCCCGGCGTCTCCCTGCTCGGCCACCTCGGCGGCCTGGTCGCCGGGGCGGTGGCCGCAGCGGTGCTGCTGCTCTTCCGGCGGCGGCGCCCGGCGGCGGTCGCGGGCATCACCGTCCTGGTCGCCGTCCTGCTCGTGCTGGTGTTCGGCGGTCTCCGCTAGCCGGTCGGCGGAGCGGTGCGCGTGCCCTCGCCGGTCAGCGCGTCGGCGACCGTCTGCGGCTCCTCGCCCAGGTCGCGCCGGCCGAGCACGACCAGCACCGCGTCGTCGCTGCGGTCCTCCAGCTCGAGCGTGCGCCCGCGCACCCCGAGCCGCCGGGTGACCCGGACCCGTACCTGCAGCACCGCCCAGGGGATCGTCGTCGTCCCGCCCAGCGCGCGCACGGTCACGCCGTGCGCACCGGCACGCAGCCGGGGCCGGGTGAGCAGGTCCCGCGCCGCCAGCGCCAGCAGCACCAGCGCCGCGGCACCGACCAGCACCCGGCCGACCGGGTCCACCAGGGCAGCGGCGAGGGCCAGGGCGACGCCGACGGCGGCCGCGGCGACCGTCTCGCCGACCCGGGGTGACCACTGCACGTCCCCAGCTTCCCAGCAACCCGGGCCAGGACCGAAACCGCTGGTGGGTGGCGCGCTCGGGGACTTGTCGGCTCCGCCGGGGCGGTCACCGGCCTCGATCGTGTCGACTTCTCCACAAGCGTGTGCACAGCTGGGGACGGAGTTCCACGCGTGTAGTTACCGATCTACCCTTTCCGCCCCACGAGTCACACGGCCGGAGAACATGCAGGTCAGCGACACATCGCCGGGGCCGGGCCACGCACATGCCGTGGACAAGCCTGAGGACGGCCCACCTCGGCCGCTGTGGAAGCCACCGACGGCCTGTGCACAACCCCGGGGACCCGTCCCCAGCGCCCCTGGACGACGAGAGGCCCCCGTCCCGATCGGGACGAGGGCCTCTGCGGCGGACGGTCGGTCAGCGCCAGCGCATGGACATGACCAGCCCCGCCACCATCGCGCCGAACCCGATCAGGAAGTTCCACGCCCCCAGCGACACCATGAACGGGATCCGGTCGCCGGCCACGTAGTAGACGACGATCCAGAGCAGCCCGAGCACCATCAGGGTCACCATGACCGCGGCGTACCAGCGGGGACTCGGCTCGGCGGCACGGGAACGTGCGGCCTTCGGCAGCACGCTCTCGGGCGGGGTGTACACCGACTTCTTGCGCACCTTGGACTTGGGCACCGTGCCGACTCCCTCCACGGCCGGCGGCATGGTGCGCCGGCGACATCGACGACCAGCCTAAGCTGCGGGCTGGTCATCCCGTTCCGCTCGGCCGGGAACGGCACGTCGCGGCCGGTGTCCGCGTCCCTTCCCGCCGTCCCCGGTGCCGGAGTCAGGAGGTGCAGGTGTCCCCCCGACGTCCGACGGGTCGCGGCGTGTGGACGGTGCTGGTCCCCGTCGTCGCGCTCGTGGCCGGGCTTCTGTTCGCCACCTCGGGCAAGACCGCCCTCGGCACCGACCTCCGGGCCGGGGAGAGTACCCAGCTGTCCAGCCTGGTCGAGCAGCGCAACCAGGTCATCGCCCGCCAGCAGGAGGAGCTCGCCCGGCTGCAGGACCAGGTCCAGCAGCTCACCGACCAGGCGGCCTCCCGCAACGGCGCGGTCGCCGAGGCCCAGGCCGGCGGCGCCGCGGGCATGGATGCGGCCGGGCTGACCGCCGTCAGTGGCCCCGGTGTGCAGATCACCCTGGACGACGCACCCCGGGAGAGCGGCGGCGGGCTGCCCAGCGGCGCCCGCCCCGACGACCTCGTCATCCACCAGTCCGACGTGCAGGGCGTGGTCAACGCGCTGTGGGCAGCCGGGGCCGAGGGAGTCGCCATCATGGGGCAGCGGCTGATCGCCACCAGCGCCGTCCGGTGCGTGGGCAACACCCTGCTCCTGCAGGGGCGCACCTACTCGCCCCCGTTCGTGATCACCGCCGTCAGCGAGGCCGCGGAGGTGCGCCGGCAGCTGGCGGCCTCCTCCGACGTCGCGCTGCTCGAGCAGGCGGTCGAGGACTTCGGTCTGACCTACGACATCCGGGAACTACGGTCGGTCGACGTGCCCGCCTACGAAGGAGCCCTCGACGTGCGGTACGCCGATGTCGGCTGAGACCGACACCGCCCGCTGGGAGCGCCGCCCCGAGGTGCCGCCGCCCGCTCCGGGTTCGACTTCCCGTGGCCGGCACCGGCGGGCCGGCGACATCGGCCGCACCGTCGTCCGCGGCATCGGGCAGACCCTGGTCACCCTGGGCCTGGTCGTCCTGCTGTTCGTCGTCTACGAGGTGTGGGTGACCGACCTGCTCACCGCCCAGCGCCAGGGGGAGCTCAGCGACGAGCTGCAGGGGGGCTGGGACGACCCGACGGTCGGGGACCCGGGGGGCACGCCGGCGCCGATCGACGTGGCGCTGGGCGAGCCGTTCGCCGTGCTGCACATCCCGCGGCTGGGCGAGGACTGGTCGCGGGTCGTGGTCGAGGGCACCGGGGGCGAGCAGCTCGCCCAGGGCCCGGGTCACTACGTGGGCACCGCGATGCCCGGGGAGCAGGGCAACGTCGCGCTGGCCGGTCACCGGGTCGGGCGGGGCTCGCCGTTCCTGGATCTGGACCGGATGCGGCCCGGCGACCCGATCGTGGTGGAGACCGCCGACTGGTGGTTCGTCTACCGGGTGCTCGGCGACCTCGCCACCGGCGACCTGGACGCCGACCCGAGCGGCATCCCGGGGATGCAGATCGTGCGGCCCTCGGAGGTCGACGTCATCGCCCCCACGCCGGACGGCGCGGCCGACGCCGCGGCCACGGGTGCGTACCTGACGCTGACGACCTGCCACCCCAAGTACTCGGCCCGCCAGCGGCTGATCGTGCACGCGGTGCTGGAGGGCGGTCCGGTCAGCCGGGCACAGTCCCCGGACGGGCCGGATGCACTGCGCGAGGGCTGAGCTGCCAGGCTGAGGGGGCTGCGGAAGGCCGCGGCCGCGGCGACGACGGGAGGACGACGGACGTGTACACCTGGATCTGGCGGCACCTGCCCGGCGGGACTCCCGGCAAGACGCTGCTGTCGCTGGTGCTGGTCCTGGCTGTCTGTGCCCTGCTCCTGTTCGTCGTCTTCCCCTGGATCGAGCCCTCCTTGCCCTTCTCCGACGTGACGGTCGACCAGTGACCGGCGCCCCGAGCCCGTCCGGGGCTCCCGTGCGCCCGGTCCTCGTCGTCGACAACTTCGACAGCTTCGTCTACAACCTGGTCCAGTACCTGGGCCAGCTGGGCGTGCCGAGCCTGGTGCGGCGCAACGACGCGGTCACCACCGCCGAGCTCGCCGACCTCGACGTGGCCGGAGTGCTGCTGTCCCCCGGCCCGGGGACGCCGACCGACGCCGGGGTGACCGTGCCGATGGTGCGGGCGGCGGCGGAGGCCGGCGTGCCGGTCCTGGGCGTGTGCCTGGGCCACCAGGCGATCGCCGAGGCCTTCGGCGGCGTCGTCGGCCGGGCGCCGGAGCTGCTGCACGGCAAGACCAGTCAGGTCGTGCACGACGGCGTGGGCGTGCTCGCCGGGCTGCCCTCACCGTTCACCGCCACCCGGTACCACTCGCTGGCCGTGGAGTCGGACTCCGTGCCGGCCGAGCTGGAGGTCACCGGCCGGACGCTGTCGGGGATCGTGATGGCCCTACGGCACCGCGAGCTGCCCATCGAGGGGGTGCAGTTCCACCCCGAGTCGGTGCTGACCGAGGGCGGCCACCAGCTGCTGGCCACCTGGCTGGGCCGCTGCGGGCTGGCTCCCGACCCGGCGCTGGTCGAGTCCGCGGCCGCCACCGCCCGACGGCTGACGGTCGCCACCGTCTGAGGCCACCCTTCAGGGGCCCGCGCCGAGCGTGCGAGGCGTGGGGGGAAGGGTGGTCCTCTTTCAGGGGGTCGGGCTGGCCGACGTCGGGGTGGGGCTCGGCGTCGTCGGCGTCGCCGTCGGGGACGGCGGCGTGGTCTGGGTGCTGGGGATCGGCACCGCGATCTTCAGCGTGATCTCCTGGCCGGCCGTGACCCGGGTGTTGGCACCCGGCTCGGTGCCCTCCACCTGACCCGGGGCGACGGCGTCGGACTCCACGTTCGTGGTGGTGATGTCGTCGTCGGCGATGCCCGCGTCGGTCAGGGCGGCCCGGGCGGTGGCCTCGTCCAGGCCCGCGACGTCGGGCAGGGTCACCCGGCCGGTGGAGATGCCCAGCGTGAAGGGGGCGTCCGGGGCGGCCTGCGTGCCCTCGCCCGGTTGGATGGAGACCACCCGGCCCTGGGGCGCGAGCGAGTCGACCTGGTCGGTGCTGACGCTGCCGGTGAAGCCCTGCGACTTGAGGCTGTTCTTGGCCCCGGCCTCGGTGAGGCCGATGACCTCGGGCACGGCCAGCGTGTCCGGCCCGGCCCCGATGGTCAGATTGACCGTCGTGTCCGGGTCCACCTTGGTGCCGGGCTGCGGATCGGAGGCGATCACCTTGCCCGCGTCCTCGGGGGAGCTGGGCGCCGGGGCAGCGGTGCCGAAGGCCAGGCCCGCCTCGGTGATCGCCGCGCGGGCGTCGGCCTCCGACATGCCGACCAGCTGGGCGGGCACCGCCACCTGGGTGACCACCGGCGGCTTCGGGTCACCGCCGCTGTTCAGCACGACCAGCAGCGTGATCACCCCGGCCAGCACGACCACACCGGCGACGACGGCGGCGATGATCCCGCGGCGCTTGCGGCGGCGGGCGTGCTCGTCGTCGTCCCAGTGCTCGTCGTCGTAGCCGTGCAGGCCGCCGTTGGTGATCAGCGTGGTCTTCTCGGCGTCGCTCATCACCGGGGTCGCCTCGACCTGCTGGCCGGCGATGGCGCGCATCAGGTCCGACCGCATGTCGGCGGCCGACTGGTAGCGGTTGGCCGGGTTCTTGCTCATCGCCTTGAGCAGGATCGCGTCCAGCTCGGGCGGCACCTCGGGGTTGATGGACGACGGCAGCCGCGGATCCTCCCGGACGTGCTGGTAGGCCACCGAGACGGGGGAGTCGCCGGTGAACGGCGGCGCGCCGGTCACCAGCTCGTAGAGCAGACAGCCGAGCGAGTAGACGTCGGAGCGGGCGTCCACG
>JAOPUQ010000344.1 GCA_025963425.1 Modestobacter sp.
GACACTCTTTCCCTCCCCGACGCTCTTCCGATCTTCCGCCGCGGACCCCCGTGCCGCGCCGCGCCGGACCTGCCCGCAGGCCGGCGCGGCGCCTGCCCGGCCGGGTTCAGCAGCGGGGGAGGACGCCCCAGCCGCCGAGGGCCTCGGCGAGCCCCGGCGTGCAGTCCAGCGCCGCCAGCCCGGCAGTGTCGATCCAGGCGACGTCGTCCGCGTCGTCCCCGGCCACCGGGCGCTGCGCCGGGTCGGCCAGCCGGCAGGCGAAGTCGGCGACGGTGAACACCACCCCGCCGGCGGGGATGCGCACCCGGCCCAGCAGCGCGCCCACGGTCACCGCCAGGCCGGTCTCCTCCGCCACCTCGCGGACGACGGCGGCCTCCTCGGTCTCCCGGGGCTCCACCCGCCCGCCGGGCACCGACCAGAGCCCGCGGCTGGGGGCGTGCCCGCGCCGGATCAGCAGCAGCCGGCCCCGCTCGTCGTGCACCACCGCGCCCACGCACGGCACCTCGGGGAGCACGTCGGTCGGTCCGCTCGTCACCCGGCGAGGCTACGGGCGCTGCCGGCCCGACCAGGGCGGTCGAGCACGCCGCGGTCCGGTGCTTGACGTGGGCCCTCCGGGACAGGACGGTGAGCGGCGATGAGCGTGTCCGCGGTCTGCCCCCGCTGCGGCGAGGTCCTGGTGGTCCGGCCGGAGATCCCGGGCGAGGGCTGGTGCCACGTGCACGCTGCCGTGACCCCGCTGCACCACACCGCCGTCGTCGCGCACGACCTGATCACCGCCGTCTGCGCCGACGCCCGCGTCCCGGCCTGGGTACCCGACCCGATGCCGTCCGGCTGGGCGGTGACCGGCCTGGCCTGGGGCGGGGAGCCCGGCGCCCGGGCGATCGTCGTCGCCTGCGCCGGACCGGCCCCGCTGGGCGGCTCGGCGGAGCTGGTGCTGGTCGCCGAGGAGCCCGGCACCGGGTTGGGCTGCGGCTACGCCGGCCTGCCCGGGGTCGACCCGGGGGAGCTGATCTCCGGGCCGTCCACCGCCGCGGTGCAGGCGGCGGGCCAGCGCGCCCCGCTCTGGCCGGTGCCCACCGCCGACGACCGTGCCGCCTTCGTGGGGGAGGCCTACGGCGTGTGGCTGTGGCTGGTCACCTGGCCCGCCACGGCCGCCTGGCTGCTGGCCGAGGACCTCGGCCTGCTGGACCTGCGCGAACGCATCTACCCCGATCTCCCGCTGGGCCCCCCCAGCGATCACCTGCTGCCGGGCGGTTGACCGGGCCGGCCGCAGCCGCCGAGCACCACTGCGGCGTGGCGCGCGCGCGTCGGCTGGGACCTCTGTTACCCATGTGATGTGACCCGACCGGGTCGCGTCGTCGCCGCGGTGCCCTGCGCCCGTGGCACGTCCTGACACCCGGCGAACGGAGCGGTGCGACCTTGAAGAAGGTGCTCACCTGGCTGGCCATCGCGTTCGTGGTCTTCTACGTCATCAAGGCGCCGGAGTCCTCGGCGGACATCATCCGCACCGCCGGCCAGGCCCTGGGCGATGCGGCGTCCTCCCTGGCGGCCTTCGTGGGTTCGCTCGCCTGAGTCGCCCCGTGTCCGGCCCGCGCGAACACCGTCCCCGGTGGGGCAAGGACGCCGAGAAGTACCTGCTGGCCGGCGAACCCCCCGTCATCGCCACCCGGCGACATCCCGCCGTGCTGTTCCGCCCGGCGGTCCGCGGCCTGCCCGCGCTCGTCGCCGGTGGCTGGCTGCTGCAGCTGGAGCAGGGCAACCAGGTCAGCAGCCTGGTCGGCCTGCTCGTCATCCTCGGTGCGCTGGGCTACCTCGGGCTGCACGTCGGCGAGTGGTGGGTCCGGCACTTCCTGATCACCCGCCGCCGCGTACTGCTGACCTCCGGGGTGATCATCCGGACGGTCGCGGTCATGCCGCTGCGCCGCATCACCGACCTCACCTGGAAGGAGACCTTCTTCGGTCAGATCCTGGGCTACGGCACCTTCCGGTTCGAGTCCGCCGGCCAGAAGCAGGGCCTGGACGAGATCACCTTCCTGCCGCACGCCGACGCCCTCTACAAGCGGGTCAGCGAGCTGATGTTCGGCAGCGACTTCTCCACCACCCCGGTCAGTGACGACGACGACGGCAGCGGCTCGATGGACGACGGCGAGTTGAAGGCCGAGGACCCGCGCAACGGCGCCGCCCCGCACCGCTCCGGACGACGGGACACCGCGCCCATCCCACGACTGCGCCCGGCCGACGAACGCGACGGCTGACCGCCCCGCACCGGACGTGAGCAGCTCCACTGCGTGGCCGGTGCGCCGGTGCGGCAGGCTGGGGGCGTGCGCATCGATCTGCACACCCACTCCTCGGTCTCCGACGGAACCGACAGCCCGGCCGAACTGCTGTCCGCGGCGGCCGCGGCCGGGCTCGACGTCGTCGCGCTCACCGACCACGACACGACGGCCGGCTGGGGGTCGGCCGAGGCGGCCCGCCCGGCCGGGCTGACCGTCGTCCCCGGCATGGAGCTGTCCTGCCGCTGGTTCCCCGACGACCAGCCGCCGATCAGCGTCCACCTGCTCGGCTACCTGTTCGACCCGCTGCACCCCGCGTTCGTCGCCGAGCGGGCCCGGCTGCGGGAGGAGCGGCTGTCCCGTGGCGAGCTGATCGTGACCGCGCTGGCCGCCGACGGCCACCCGGTCGCCTGGAACGCGATCGTCGAGCGCAGCGCCGGCGGGGTGGTCGGCCGCCCACACATCGCCCGCGCGCTGGTCGAGGCCGGTGTGGTGGCTTCGGTGGACGAGGCATTCGCCACCCTGCTGCACCACCGCAGCCCCTACTACGTGGCCAAGGCCGACACCGACGTGTACGACGGCATCGGCCTGGTGCGGGCGGCCGGGGGAGTGCCGGTCTTCGCCCACGGCATGGCGCGCTCCCGCGGCCGGGTGGTCGGCGACGACGCGATCGCGGCGATGGTGGACGCCGGGCTGCTCGGCCTGGAGGTCGACCACCCCGACCACACTCCCGAGGAGCGCGATCACCTGCGCGGGCTGGCCGCCGACCACGGCCTGTTGGCCACCGGCTCCAGCGACTACCACGGCAGCAACAAGCGCACCCCGATCGGCGCCTGCACCACCGCCCCCGAGCAGTACGAGGCGCTGCTGGCCGCCGGTACCGGCAGCTCGGTCCTCGCCGGCTGACCGCGGCGCTGCTCGGGCCAGCACCCCTTCCGCCCCGAGGACGCCGCGCGGGGTCGGTGAGCTGCGCGGCCTGGACGACGAGGCGGACGTCGTCCTCACCGAGGTGCCCACCCGCGGCTCCTTCAGCCCGGCGGCCCCGCCGACCGACCCCACCCCCTACCGGCTCTACGAGGTGCTGCAGGTCTGCGGCCCGGCGCTCGAGCAGCTGATCCACGAGGAGGTCGGCGACGGGATCATGAGCGCCATCGCGTTCAACGCCGACCTCGAGCGGCGCCCGCACGAGGGTGGGGACCGGGGGTGCCGATCACCCTGGACGGCACGTTCCTGCCCTACGCCTGGGGCTGACCCTCAGCCGCCCTGCAGCCCGCGCACGGCCAGGGACACCGCGAGTGCGGTCATCACCCCGGCGATGACCGCGTCCAGCACCCGCCAGGCGGCCGGCCGGGCGAACACCGGCCGCAGCAGCCGGGCCCCGAACCCCAGCGCGGTGAACCACGCGACGCTGGCGGCCGCCGCGCCGGCCGCGAAGGCCCACCGCCGCTCGCCGAAGGTGCTGGCCAGCGAGCCGAGCAGCACCACGGTGTCCAGGTAGACATGGGGATTCAGCCAGGTCAGCGCCAGGGCGGTGCCCACGGTGGCCGTCAGCCCGGCTGCCGCGCCGCCGGGGCCGGCCTGCAGTCCCGCCGGCCGCAACGCCCGGCGGGCGGCCAACGAGCCGTAGCCGAGCAGGAACGCCGCGCCCGCGAAGCACACCACCGGAACGAGCCAGGGCAGCCGGGTCAGCAGCGCACCGCCCCCGGACACCCCGGCGGCGATCAGGACCACGTCGGAGGCGGTGCACACGGCGACCACCACCGCGACGTGCTCCAGCCGCAGGCCCTGACGGAGCACGAAGGCGTTCTGCGCGCCGATCGCCACGATCAGGGACAGGCCCAGACCCAGCCCGGCGGCGGCGGCCAGCAACGAGGGGGTCACCTGACCCACGCTAGGGACGACGACGCCGGAAGCCCAGCTCAGCTTTCTGTACGGTCATTAACGTTGCTTCATGGATCTCGACCTCGCCCAGCTGCGCGCGCTGCAGGCCGCCGTCGCCGAAGGCACCCTGGAGGCCGCCGCCCGGGCGCTGCACGTCACCCCGTCGGCGGTCAGCCAGCGGCTCAAGGCGCTGGAGACGGCCACCGGCCGGGTCCTGCTGGTGCGCAGCAAGCCGGTCCAGGTCACCGCGTCTGGGGAGGCGGTGCTCCGGCTGGCCCGGCAGGTCGACCTGCTCACCGCCGACGCGGTGCGGGAGCTCGGGGACGCCGCGGCCGAGTGCGGGGAGATCCGCCCGGTGACGCTGCCGATCGCGGTCAACGCCGACTCGCTGGCCTGGGTGCTGCCCGCGCTGGCCCCGTTGGCCGGGTCGTGCGTGTTCGACCTGCACCGGGAGGACCAGCAGCACACCAGCAAGCTGCTGCGCCGCGGCACGGTGATGGCCGCCGTCACCGCGCACGCCGAGCCGGTGCCCGGCTGCAGCTCCACCCGGCTGGGCGGCATGCGCTACCGCCCGATGGCCACCTCGGCCTTCGTCGCCCGGTGGTTCCGCGACGGGGTCACCCCCGCGGCGCTGGCCGGCGCCCCGGTCGTCGTCTACGACCGGGACGACGACCTGCAGCACGGCTGGCTGCGCGAGCGCGCCGGCCCGGAGGTCGGCCCGCCGCAGCACTTCGTGCCCTCGTCGGCCGACTACGTGACCGCCGTCCGGCTGGGGATGGGCTGGGGCATGGTGCCCGATCTGCAGCGCACCCCGGCCGACGAGCGGCGCCTGGTCGAGCTGGACCCGGACGGCGCGGTCGACGTCGTCCTGTACTGGCAGCAGTGGCGGCTGCGCTCGCCGTCCCTGGACCGGGTCGCCCGCGCCCTGCTGGCCGCCGCCCGGGACCGCCTGGACCAGGGCTGACGGTCAGGCGCTGAGCAGCTCCGGGCCGGCCACCCGCTCACGGGCGGCACGCACGATCGGGGACTCCCGCACCCGGGCCGGCACGGCCAGCGCGGTCTGCCGCAGCGCCTTGACCGCGGCCGTGGCGGCCGGCTCGGTCAGCCCGAAGGCGGGCAGCCCGTACATCCGGCGCGCCCACCGGGGCAGGGTGGCCACCGCGAGCGTGGCCAGGCCGGCCCAGCCCGGGCGGGCGGGGGTGAGCAGCTGCACCCAGCCGGGCATCGGGGGCAGCACGATGAACCCGTAGGCGGCCCGGGCCGGCGGGGTCAGCGCCAGCTCGGGACGCACCCGCTCGAAGTACCCGGAGAGCGCGTCGACCGTGGTCGGGGCGTCGGCCTGCGGGATGCCGATCAGCGTCGCCGCGGTGACCTGCTCGGCCACGTACCGGTCGGCGTCGTCGTCGGTCAGCGGCACCCCGGCGCGGCGGGCGACCGACAGCAGCGAGTCGACCTCGCAGTTGTGCACCCACAGCAGCAGGTCCGGGTCGTCGACCCGGTAGCTGCGGCCGGTGGACTCCTCGGTCGCGCCGAGCGGGGCGTGCATGCCGCGCACCCGGCGCACCGCCCGCAGCGCGTCGCGGCGGCTGCCGAAGGTGAGGGTCGCGACGTACTCGGCGGTGCGGGTCAGCCGCGGCCACGGATCGGTGCGGAAGCCCGCGGAGAACCGGTGGACGCCGTCCATGGCCACCGGGTGCAGCGCCTGCAGCAGCAGGGCGCGGATGCCGCCGACGGAGAAGCTGGGATCGGAGTGGATCCGCCAGCTGATGCTGTCCGGACCGAAGAACCCCCGCCGGTCCTCCTCGGCGGTGAAGTCGTGGATGGAGGGCGGTCGGGTCATCGCAGCGCTTCCGCCGCGTCGTCGCGGCGGGCCTGTCCGCCGGCGACCGAGCCCCAGAAGTCGAGCAGCAGCTCCAGCGTGCGCGCCGGGTTCTCGATCGCCGGGGAGTGCACCGACCGGTCGACCACCTCGTGCCGCGCGCCGAGGCGGCGGGCCATGTCCGCCTGCGCGGCCGGCGTCCAGGCGTCGTCGGCGACGCCGTGCGCCACCAGCACCGGCAGGCCGGCGGCGGCCAGCTCGGCCACCCGGTCGGGCTCGGCGAGCATCGCGTCGGCCATCCCCTGCAGGCCGGCCGCGTTGTTGCGCAGGAACCGGGCGGTGAGGAACTCCCGGGTGGGCTCGGGCACCGCCTGGCGCCGCGGGTCGGTCATCGCCAGCTGCTCGAGGGTGTCACTGACCAGCTGCACGCCACCGGCCGCCAGCAGCGGGGCGAGGTGGTCCAGCAGCTCGGCGCGCGGGCCGGTCAGCCTGCCGGGGCCGCTGCCCAGCAGGGTCAGCGAGTCGACCGCGGCCGGCTCGGCCAGCACGGCGCCGCGGGTGACGAGGCCACCGAAGCTGTGCCCGAGCAGGTGCAGCTGCCCGTCGGTCTCGGCGCGCAGCCGGCGCAGCACCGCGAGCACGTCCGCGGCGAGCACCTCGACGGTGTACTGCGCCGGGTCGTCGGGGCCGGGGGACTCGTACTGCCCACGCTGGTCGAGGGCCACGGCACGGAGCCCGGCGTCGGCCAGCGGGGTCAGCAGCGGGGCGAAGTCCTCCTTGCTGCCGGTGAAGCCGGCGACCAGGAGGACCGTTCCCCCGCTGCCCGGACCGGTGTCCAGGGCGGCCAGCTCGCCGGCGTCGCCGCGGAAGGCGACCCGGGCGGCCTGGTGGGCGGCGAGCTGGCGGAGGTCGTCGGGAACGGTGCGCTCGGAGCCACCTGGCAAAACCATGTTCCCGAGTGTGCCTCGGAGCGAGGCAGCGTGCCGGAGGCGGGCACCCGGTGCGGGCTCTCAGCGCAGCCCGATCACCCTGTCCGCGGTCGAGTAGACGACGGCCGGTCCGACGACCGACGTGCGGCCGCCGCCGGGCAGGTCGGCGTCCACCTCCGACCGGCCGAGCTCGGTGCCGTCGGCCAGCGACCGTTCCACGAGCGCGCCGGCCTCGGGCACGAGCACGGTGGCGGAGCCGGAGTCCGCCGTCCCGGCCACCGACGGCAGCCCGGTCGCGGGCACCTGCCAGCGCGGGGCGCCGGTGGTCTGGTCCAGGGCGTAGACGGTGCCGCGGACCCACACCAGCGCCGCGTCCGCGGCGCCGGCCTGCTGCAGGGGCTCCCGGGTTGCCGACGACCCGGACAGGGCGGGCAGCGGGATCTCCTGCAGCGGTGTGCCGTCGGCGGGGGAGAGCACCTGCAGCCGGTCGCCGACGACGAGGTCGACGAGCCGGTCGACCCCGGCCAGCCGGGCCGGCACGTCACCGGTGTCGACCGTGCGGGTCCAGGTCGACGAGCCGGAGAACCCGTCGAGCAGCTCGACCTGCAGCGCCCCGGCGTCCTCGCACCGCTCCAGGACGGCGACGCCGGTGCTGCCCACATCGGCTCCCACCAGCCGGCAGCCGGTCGAGGCCGCATGCCGCCAACGGGTGTTGTTGCCGGTCGGGTCCAGCGTGGCGATGCCCGAGGGGGACCAGGCCAGCACGATGCCGTCGGTGCTGGCCAGCTGCACGTCCTCGGAGAAGTTGACGTTGCGGTACCAGGCGCGCACCCCGGTCCCGGCGTGCAGGGCCACCGCCTCGTCGCACCGGCCGGCGGTGCGGAAGACGGCGACGACCAGGCCGTTGACCGCGGTCGCGCCGCACAGCTCCGCGTTGGACCGGGTGTAGTGCCAGGCCTCCCGGCCGGTGAGCGGATCGCGCATGGCCAGGCCGTGGGCATCCGTGGTCAGCGCCCGGCCGGTCTCCACCGCCCGGCGCGGCGCCGGGCCGGTGTCGGCCGACCAGCTGATGGACAGCCGGCCGGCCGGCGCGGCGTCGGGTACCGACGGGGGGTCGGCGGTCGTGCTGCTCGTGGCCGCGGCGTCCGATCCCCGCCACAGCAGGACGGCGACGACGACCAGCACCACGACGGCCGCCGTCCACACCACTCCGCGCAGCGGCGGGCGGAGGCGGCTCACCCCGGCCACGCCGAGGATCAGGCGGCGGACTCGGAGCCGCCGCGACCGGAGCCGCCCCGGCGGCGACGGCGACGGGGCTTGCCACTGCCGTCGCCGGACTCGCCGGCCTCACCCGAGGCGGCGCTCGGCGGGGCGCTGACCGGGGCGTCACTCGCCGCTGCCGCGCC
>JAOPUQ010000370.1 GCA_025963425.1 Modestobacter sp.
GCCGGAGGCTCCCGCGCCACCCCGGGCCCTCGGCGCGCCGGTGCCCGAGGTGGCCGGTGGCGTCATCGCAACCCTGGTCGTGCTGCGGTTCGGCCTCACCCCGCAGCTGGCGGCGTGGCTGTGGTTCGCGCTGGTCGGGCTACTGCTGTCCCTCGTCGACGTGCGGGAGAAGCTGCTGCCCAACCGTGTGCTCGCGCCGGGGACGGCGGTCACCGCGCTGCTCCTCGCCGTCGCGGCGGCGGTCGAGGGGACCTGGGCCGACCTCGTGCGTGCCCTGCTGGCGGCGGCGACCGGCTTCGCCGTCCTGCTGGCCATGGTCGCCGTCGCACCCGCGGGTCTGGGCATGGGCGACGTGAAGCTCGCCGGCCTGCTCGGCCTCGTCCTCGGGTGGCTGGGCTGGCCGTCGGTGCTGTTCGGCTTCCTCCTCGGCTTCGTGGCCCAGGCCGTCGTCGGACTGGCGCTGCTGGCCTTCCGGCGGGCCGGGCTCCGCACCGACCTGCCGTTCGGCCCGGCGTTGCTCGCCGGGACGCTCGCCGCCGCCCTGCTGGCCGACCTCTGGGCCGTCCGCACCGGCTGACCGGGCCGCCCGGCCTCCGGGGTGCCGTTCCCCGGCCGGGTGTCACCCGGCCGGGGCGCGACCCGGGCCGCCCGGGGGCCCTCACCCCTCCGGGTGAGCCCGCTGCGAGCTGATTCCACCCGGAACCGGTCGTGGTCGATAGATCCCCGTAGCCGCACCCCGAGTCACCACGACCCGATCAGGCGACGGCGAACGCACACAGGAGACCACCGTGACGACGTTCTTCCAGGCCCTCTACACCCTGTCCTTCACCGCCGTCGACCGCGTCAAGGCGGTCAAGGAGGAGAAGGGTGCCTCCGCCGTCGAGTACGCGCTGCTGGTCGGCCTCATCGCCGCCGCCGTCGTCGTGGCCGTCGGGGTCTTCAGCGGCAAGCTGTCGACCTTGTTCAACGCCATCAACCTGAACGGCCGGTGACCCGGGACCTCGCTGAGAGGTCGACGGGTCGTGGCGAGGCGGCGCGGTTCCTCCGGGAGCCGCGCCGCTGGCACGTGCCCGTCCAGCAGCCGGGTCCATTCCGGCGCAGGTCCGCCGATACCTGGTGCGGACCGTCGGTCGGCCCCCGGCCCCCGGCCCCCGGCCCTCCGGCTGCAGAGCCGAGCACCGACCCAGCAGAGGGGAGACCGACCGTGCGCACGCAGTGCCGTCCCGCGCCGCCGCGCAGTCGTCTCGCCGGCCGGCTCCTGGGCGAACGTGGCGCCGCCGCGGTCGAGTTCGCCCTCGTCGTGCCCGTACTCGTCTTCCTGCTCCTGGGCATCATCGAGTACAGCAAGGCCTTCCAGGTGCAGGCGACCCTGGCCGACGCCGCCCGGGAGGGCGCGCGCGTCATGGCGCTGGCCAACGACTCGGGCAGCGCCCGCACCGCCGTGAAGACGGCGGCCACCACCGTGTCGCTCGCCGACGCCCAGATCACCGTCACGCCGGCCAGCTGCGCCGGCGCCGCGCTCACCGCCAACGTGACGGTGACCGTGACGTACCACCAGCCCTTCCTGTCCGGCTTCCTCGGCGGCACCGGCGTCGACCTGACCGGGACGGCGGTCATGCGATGCGGCGGCTGACCGAACGGCTCACCCGCCCGCTCCCGCCGATGCGGCTGCGCGACGAGAAGGGCGCTGCTGCCGTCTTCGTCGCGCTCACGATGACGA
Organism: Modestobacter sp.; assembly: GCA_025963425.1. Taxonomy (GTDB): domain Bacteria; phylum Actinomycetota; class Actinomycetes; order Mycobacteriales; family Geodermatophilaceae; genus Modestobacter. Next base: position 1,721 of record JAOPUQ010000370.1, read on the forward strand.
TGCTCGTGGGCTGCGCGGCGATCGCCGTCGACGTCTCGTCGATGTACGCCGACCGCCATCAGCTGCAGAACGGCGCCGACGCCGCGGCCCTGGCCGTCGCCCTCGACTGCGCCCGCAACCTGTGCGGCGACGTCGTCGGCACCGCGACCACCGCGGTGCGGGCCAACACCACGGCGGCCGACGCGGCGGATGCGACCATCGGCTCCCCGACGGTGACGGTGACCGGCCGGTCGACCACCGTCACAGCCCGGGCCACCTCGAACCACTTCTTCGCTCCGGTGCTCGGCCGTTCGTCCGACGACGTGACCGCCCGCTCGTCCGCGACCTGGATCCCGACCACCCGTGGGCGGGCCAACTTCCCGCTGGCCATCTCCTACTGCGAGTACCAGGGACAGATCGCCCGCCATCCGCTGGGCAACACGACCACCTACCGGATCAACGCGACCACCCAGCTGGGCGGCAGCTGCAACGGTCCCAGCGGGACCACCCTGAGCGGCTACGCGGTGACCCAGCCGGACACCGCTGCCGGCTGCCGCACCACCTCGACACTCGGCAGCACCGTGGCCGGGTATGCCGACGGGGACGGCGGTTCGTACGGCGGTTCGTACGGCGGGTGGTACGGCAGTTGGTACGGCGCTGGCTACGGGTCCGGGTACGGGCTGCCCGCCACGTGCACCACCGCCTACCTGGGCAGCCTCTACGGCAGCGACCTGCTGATCCCGGTCTGGGACAAGGTGTCCGGCAGTGGCACCGACATGCGCTTCCGCGTGTACGGCTACGCCGCGTTCCACTTCATGGGCGCCGATCCCTACTCGTCGGACCCGGCGCTGATCGGCTACTTCACCCACGCCGCGCAGCAGTCCGACGCCACCACCGCCAGCACCCTCACCACCGCGCCCGACCTCGGTGCGCGTTCCGTCTACCTCAGCAAGCAGGGATGACCGCCATGCGACGCCGGTTCCTCGCCCTCCTCGCGGCCTTCCTCCTGGCCGCCTTCGGGGCCGCGGTCCTGATCCAGTACGTGCGGACCGCTGAGGAGCGGGCCCAGGCCGGCGAGGTGGTCGTGCCCGTCTACGTGGTCACCACCGAGGTGGGGACCGGTACGGACGCCGGGGCCGTCAGCGGCGCGGTCACCCTCGAGTCGGTGCCCGCCCGCCTCCTGGCCCCCGGAGCGGTGCAGGACCAGAACACCCTGGCCCAGATGGCCGGCATGGTCACCGGTGCGGACCTGCTGCCCGGGGAGCAGCTGGTGACCGGCCGGTTCGTCGACCCCTCCGTCCTGCTGCCCGTCGAGGCGGTCCCGCCCCCGGAGGGGACGCAGGAGGTCAGCCTGACGTTGGAGCCGCAGCGCGCCGTCGACGGCCACCTCGTCCCGGGGAGCCGGGTGGGCGTCTTCGTGACCGTCCCGGTGGTCGACGCCAAGACCGGCAAGGCGCTGGCCGGCACCGGCCTCGCCGTCACCGACGTGCTCGTCACCCGGGTGTCCGGGGGGACCAGCAGCAGCGCCGACGGCGCCGGTCAGTCCGCGGTCAACGTGACCCTCGCGGTGGCAGCCGAGGATGCGGCCACGGTCATCTCGGGGATGGCGCAGAACGCCGTCTGGCTTTCGCTTCAGTCCCCGGGCTCGGCTGCCGACACCCCACTCACCACCAGCAGCACGGGAGACGACCAGTGACGCAGGTCCTGACCATCGGCGTCGGCGCCGAGCTCGTCCAGCGCTTCTCCGCGGCCAGCGGCGGTGGCCTCGTGTCCCTGGGCGTCGAGGCGCTGGGTGCCGACCCCGGCCTGCTCGACCACCTCGCGGCGAGCCCTCCCGAGATGGTGGTGCTGGGCCCCGGCGTCCCGCTCGACCACGCGTTCGTGATCTCCGGACACGTCGAGGTCGCCGCACCCACCACCAGCGTCGTCGTCATCGCCCCGAGCGACCCCGACCTCTGGATGGCGGCCATGCGCGCCGGCGTCCGGGACGTGCTCTCCCCGAACGCGACGCTCGCCGACGTGACGGCTGTCGTCTTCCGGGCTGGAGAGCTCGCCCGGGCGCGCCGGGAGGCGGTCGCGGTGGACCCGGCGACCGCGGCCACGGGGAATCGGGTGATCGTGGTCGCCTCCCCGAAGGGCGGGGTCGGCAAGACCACCGTCGCGACCAACCTCGCCCTCGGCCTGGCCGCCTCCGGTCCCGGCTCGACCGTGCTGGTCGATCTGGATCTGCAGTTCGGCGACGTGGCCAGCGCGCTGGCGCTCACTCCGCAGTACTCGCTGCCCGACACGGTGCACGGGGCGGCGAGCAACGACCCGCTCGTGCTCAAGACCTTCCTCACCCGGCACCCCTCCGGCCTGAGCGTGGTCGCCGGCAGCGACTCCCCGGCCGCCGGCGACGCGGTCACCGCCGCGGAGGCCGGCCGGCTGGTCGAGACGCTGAGCCGGGAGTTCTGCTACGTCGTCATCGACACCGCGCCGGGCCTGACCGACCACACGCTCACCGTGCTCGAGCAGGCGACCGACCTGGTCCTGATGAGCAGCATGGACGTGCCCGGCGTCCGCGGACTGCGCAAGGAGCTCGACGTGCTGACCGAGCTCCACCTCGTCCCGGCCGGGCGGCACCTGGTGCTCAACGGCGTCGACTCCGCCGGTGCCCTGTCGATGGAGGACGTCGAGGACACCATCGGAGCGCCGCTGGACCTCGTGCTGCCCCGGCACAACGCCGTCCCGCTGTCGACGAACACCGGCGTTCCCCTGCTGCAGGCCGGTGGCAAGGACCCGGTGACCCGTGGCCTGCAGACGCTCCTCCAGCAGTTCCTGCCGCCGGCCCCCGCCCGGCGGGGTGTGTTCGGGCGCCGCCGGGCCGGTGCCCGGTGAGCCTCAGCGACCGCCTGGCCACCGCCCGCGGCGAGCAGACCCTCGGCGCCGACCCGGTCCGCATCGCCCGGCTCCCAGCGGTGCCGACTCGGGCCCGGACCCTGGCGTCCCGGGTCGCGACCGCGGCCTCGCACGACGAGGCGGCGTCCGGGCACTCCCCGTCCCTGGACGTGTCGGCCCGTCCGGCCGGCCCGGCGGACGCGCTCACCCAGCTCAAGGACCGGATGACCCGTGCCCTGTTCGAGCGGCTGGGCACCAAGCTCTCGGACGGCAACATGCCCGAGGAGCAGTTGCACGCGATGGTGCGCGCTGACCTGCAGCGCGTGATCGCCAACGAGCTGACCCCGCTGTCGGACGAGGACCGCCGCCGGCTGATCCACGAGATCACCGATGAGGTGCTCGGCTACGGGCCGCTGCAGCCCTGGCTGGACGACGCCGCGGTCACCGAGGTCATGGTGAACGGCCCGGACACCGTGTACGTGGAGAAGAACGGCCGACTGGTCCGGACCTCCTCGACCTTCACGTCCGAGACCCACCTGCGCCGGGTGATCGAGCGCATCGTGTCCCGGGTCGGCCGGCGCATCGACGAGTCCTCGCCGTTGGTCGACGCGCGGCTGCCCGACGGCTCCCGGGTGAACGCGATCATCCCGCCGCTCGCCTTCGGGGGCTCGTCGCTGACGATCCGCAAGTTCTCCCGGGAGCCCTTCCAGGTCTCCGACCTCATCCACTTCGGCACGCTCTCGCCGGAGATGGCTGAGCTGCTGCGGGCCTGCGTGGAGGCCCGGCTGAACATCATCGTCTCCGGGGGCACCGGCACGGGGAAGACGACGCTGCTCAACGTCCTCTCGTCGTTCATCCCCGAGAGCGAGCGCATCATCACCATCGAGGACGCCGTCGAGCTGCAATTGCAGCAGGAGCACGTCGTCCGCCTGGAGTCCCGGCCGGCGAACATCGAGGGCAAGGGTGCGGTCCACATCCGCGACCTGGTGCGCAACTCGCTGCGGATGCGCCCCGACCGGATCATCGTCGGCGAGGTCCGCGGCGGCGAGAGCCTGGACATGCTGCAGGCCATGAACACCGGCCACGACGGGTCGCTGTCGACCGTCCACGCCAACTCCCCGCGGGATGCGATCGCCCGGCTGGAGACGCTGGTCCTCATGGCCGGCATGGACCTGCCGCTGCGGGCCGTGCGCGAGCAGGTGGCCTCGGCGGTCGACGTCATCATCCAGATCTCCCGCCTGCGGGACGGCACCCGGCGGGTCACCCATGTCACCGAGGTCCAGGGCCTGGAGGGGGAGACGGTCACCCTGCAGGACGCCTTCCTCTTCGACTACTCGGCCGGCGCCGACCTCAACGGCCGGTTCCTCGGCAAGGCCGTGCCGACCGGCGTGCGCCCGCGGTTCACCGACCGGTTCGCCGAGCTCGGCATCCCCCTCTCGGCGCGGGTCTTCGGATCCCTGCCCCCGCGGGTGTCCGCGGGGGGCCGAGCCTGATGTCGCCGCTGCTCGGCTCCGCGATCGGTGCCTGCGCGCTGGCCATCCTGCTGGCGGTCGCCGCGCTGACCGTGCCGGGTCGGACCCGGGTGGACCGCAGCCGGCTCGACCCGACCGTCCGGCCGGCCGCAACCGGCTGGTCCGGGTTCGCGGTCGGCGCGGGCCGCCTCACCGAGCGGGTGCTGCGCCGGTTGGGTCGCCGCGAGGCGCTGGCGGCCGCACTGGAGCGGGCGGGCGTGCACCGCAGCCCGGCCCAGGTCGCCTCCCTGAGCGCGGTCGGGATCGTGGCCGGTCATGTGCTGGGCGTACTGCTGGGCGGTCTGCTGGTCGGCCTCGTGTTCGCCTGCCTGACGCCCGTCGTCGTGAAGGTGACCCTGGACGTGCTGGCCCGGCGGCGCCGGGCTGCCTTCACCGACCAGCTCGACGACTCCCTGCACCTCATGGCCAGCAGCCTCCGTGCGGGATACAGCGTCCTGCGCGCGCTCGACGCCGTCTCGCGGGACACCGAGGCCCCCACCTCCGAGGAGTTCTCCCGGGTGGTCAACGAGGTGCGCGTCGGGCGGGACGTCAACGTCGCGCTCGACGAGGTGGCGGTGCGCACCGCCAGCGACGACTTCGCCTGGGTGGCCCAGGCCATCGCCATCCACCGTGAGGTCGGCGGCAACCTCGCCGAGGTGCTCGACCGGGTCGGCGCCACGATCCGGGAGCGCAATCAGCTGCGCCGGCAGGCGCGGGCACTGTCGGCCGAGGGACGGGTCTCGGCAGCCGTCCTGCTGCTGCTGCCGCCGGTCGCCGGCGGCCTGCTGGCGCTCGTCTCGCCGGAGTACATGGGCCGGCTGACCGGGACCCCGACGGGTCTGCTCATGCTGGTCACGGCCGGCCTGCTCATGCTGGTCGGCGGACTCTGGGTCCGCCAGGTCGTCAAGGTGCGGTTCTGATGCCCGCGCTCGTCTGGGTGGCTGTCGCGGCCGTCGTGCTCCCGATGGGACTGCTCGTCCAGACCGTGCTGTCGCACCCGGGCCGGGCCCTGGCCACCACCCGGCGCAACCTGACCCGGGGCCTGTTCACGCCGGCGTTCGAGGTCGGCTCACTGGAGGCGCGCACCGGTTCGGGGGCCGTCCTGCGCGCGCTGACGCCCGACGCGTCTGCACGCCGGCTGCGGCGCATGCTGGAGATCGCCGGCCGGCCCGCCGAGCTCACCATGACCCGGCTGCTGTGGGCCAAGCTCGCGCTCGCGCTGGTCGCGCTGCTGGTCGGCGTCCTGCAGGCCGCCGGCCGGGGCAGCGCGCTGGGCTGGACCGTCGTCCTGACGGTCGTGCTCGTCGCCTACCACCTGCCCGAGCTGGCGATGTACGGGCGCGGGCAGGAGCGGCAGAAGGCGATCGCCCGGGAACTGCCCGACGTGCTCGACCAGATGACGATCGCCGTCGAGGCCGGGCTCGGCTTCGAGGCCGCCCTCGCCCGGGCGGCCACCACCGGCAAGGGCGCCCTGGCGGAGGAGCTCGTGCGCACCCTGCAGGACGTCACCGTCGGGCGCCCGCGGCGCGAGGCCTACAACGCGCTGGTCCGCCGTACCCAGGTCACCGACCTGAAGCGGTTCGTCAGCGCGATCAACCAGGCGGACACCTACGGCATCGCCATTGCCGACGTACTGCGGATCCAGGCCGACGAGATGCGCATCAAGCGCCGGCAGCGCGCCGAGGAGCAGGCCATGAAGGTGCCGGTCAACGTCACCTTCCCGCTGATCGTCTGCATCCTCCCGGCGCTGCTGATCGTGGTCGCCGGCCCGGCGGTCCTGGGGCTCGCCGGCGTGTTCGGCTGAGCCGTCAGAAGCCGAACAGCAGGCCCAGCCCGCCGACGGTGAACAGCACCATGACCACCACCAGCGGCAACTGGTCGGAGGCCCGGGCGTGCCGCTGGGCGCGCAGCGCCTGCTCGTGGGCCAGCGTGACCCCGAGCACGTGGCCCACGATCACCGCGCCCACCTGCACGTAGGCGATCGTGTCCGGGCTGGCCGCGGTCAGGTCCACCCGGTTGCCGTAGGTGCCGAACAGGTCGACGCCGGCCCAGCCGAACGGGTTGCTGGCCAGGATCCAGGTCATCTGGCCGTCCAGGGCCAGCAGCGAGAAGTAGTGCGCGACGGTGTACCCGAGCACGATCGGGACGAGGGTCGCCGCGTACAGCCGGGGCTGCGGCCGGGGAGGCAGCCCGGCGAGCCGACCGGACAGCCGGGTGCCCAGCACGTACATCGCGGCGACCAGCCCGACCATCGCTCCCAGCCCCAGCGTGCCGGAGAGGACGTCGTTGGCGGCGCCGGGCCCGGTCTGCCACCACACGGTCCGGCTCAGCCCGTCGAACGCGGTCGACCCGAGCAGGACGACGACCACCGCGGCGAGCCCGGGCTCCGCCGTGCCGGTGGTGGCGTTGGCCAGGGGATTGCGCAGCACGACCCGGCCGTCGTCCCGCCGTCCGACCGCCGACAGCCGGCCGACCAGCGTCGAGTACACCTCGAAGCCGTCGCCGCGGGCGAACCAGCCCTCGCCGAACCACAGCGCCGCACCCAGCTGCACGACCGCGTAGCCGACCAGGAAGGCCGCGACGGCGCCCGGCTCGGCGCGCTGCGCCGGCACCAGCTCCAGCCACACGAACACCGCGAGGAACGCCGCTGCCGGCCACGCCCCGACGGCCGGCAGCCGGTCGGCACCCCGTGCCGGGCCGGCAAGCGCCCGCAGCCCGCGGTGCGCCAGCCGCAGCGGGTTGACCACCCGCCATACCGGGCCGAGCAGCAGGCTGGCCGGCACCAGGCCCACCCAGAACGTCACGTAGAGCGCCCACGGGGCGAGGTTCCGCGCGGTCCCCGGCGGCCCGGCCAGGGCGGCCGTGAGCACGAGCAGCACGAGCCCGGCCGCCAGGGCCTGCAGCGCCGAGCGCGCTCGCGGGCTGTCTGCCGCCCGCTGCACGAGGGCGGGGAGAGGGCGCCCGGAGGAGCTTCCGCCCAGCGTCGCCGTCCGCCAGAACAGCAGCAGCGCCGCGAAGCTGACCAGGATCGCCGCGCCTGCCCCGTAGAGGGCCAGCCCGAGGGGGATCGGCAGATCGGTGCGCGACCCGACCCCGTGGGCCAGGACGGTCACTCGACCTGCAGCGTGAGCAGGACGGTCCCCGATCCGTGCAGCTCGAGTTCGAACACTCCGGGGATGGCGGCGTCGACCTCCAGGGTGGCCGGGGTACCCGGGGTCAGCTCCGCCTCGGCGTCGTAGCCGTGCAGGTGCGCCTCGTCGGCGGCGTCGCTGGTCACGGTGATGGTCACGTGCTCCCCGAGGGCGAGCACGATCCGGCCGGTGTCCCCGCTGACCCGGCCGCCGGCGACGACCACTGCGAGCTCCCGGCCCGCGGACCCGGTCGGTGCACCGCCCGTGGCGGGGGCCGGCGCCGGTGCGCTGCTGATCGACGCCGGGCCGGCCGGCTCGTCGGTGCCGGCGCAGCCGGTCAGCACGCCCAGGGTGAGCGCGGCGGCCAGCGCGGGACGGAACAGGGGAGTACGCACGAGGGGTCTCCAGCGGTGGGGTCAGCGCCCACCCACCCGTGCCGCGGGCGGCGCGGGGGAGTCGGCGAGGGTGGCGGGGCGGGGCTCGGCGGCACCGGCGCGCCGGGAGTACCGGCCCACGCCCCAGGCGATGGCGCCGACGATGGCGAGGGTGCAGAGCAGGACGACGATGTTCGCCGCCGCCCACAGCCAGCCGGGGGTGTCGTCGGTGCGCTCGCGCTGGAAGATCTCGATCTCCGGCACGGCCTGCCGGGTCACCCCGTCCTCGGCGGGCACCTCCTCCGCGCCGATCGGCGGGTCGGCCGGCAGCCAGATCGGCACGGCGCTGAGCATCCGGCCGTCGTGCACGCGCAGCAGCGTCTTCCACGACCCGGACAGCGGCACCGGCTCGGTGCTGCGGTAGGTGCCCTCCCCGGTCCGTTCCAGCGGGGTGACGACCAGGCCGTCGCCCTGCCAGGAGGTGACCTGCACCCACGACGGGTCGTCCAGGGCATCCGCCGGCTCCAGGGAGACGGTGATCAGGCCGGTCCGCGGTTCGGCCTGCACCTCCTCGACGCCGATGGTCGCCTGCAGGTCGTCGGGGACGGTGGCCAGCACGCCGTTGGCGGCGACCGCGGCGATGGTCACCAGGCAACCGGCGAACAGCGTCCGCGCCACCGCCGGGCGGGGCAGCCGGCGGCGCAGCCCGAGCGCGAGCAGCGCACCGACCAGGCCGCCGGCCACCCCACCGGCCAGGGCCATCAGCGTGCCCTCGACGAGGGTGTCGGTGCCCCAGGACAGGGTCTGGGTGAGCCGGGTCCAGCCGGTCTCGGTCAGGTGGCCGAGCGTGCCGATGCCCAGGCCGGCGACCGCCCCGAACAGCAGCGGACGGCGGGCCAGTGGCAGAGCCAGGGCAAGCAGTTCGACGATGAGCGCGGACCCGAGGTAGAGCGGGAAGGAGGGCGCGGTCTCGCCGAGCACCGGGCCCACGACCAGCGCGATCAGCCCGCGGACGACGAGGAAGAACACCGTCGCGGCCAGCGCGCCACCGCGGCCCATCCACATCCGGGCGGCCACCAGGGCGACCCCGGCGGCGCCGGCGATCATGAACGGCTCGAGCACCATGCGGAACTGCGGGACGTCGAAGTCGTACTCGCCCTGGAACACCGACAGGCCCAGCAGCAGCCCACCGGCCGCGGAGGCCTGCCGCAGAAAGCGGGACGCGCGGCCGACCTTGCGGTCGCCGTCGTCGGTGGACAGCCCGCCGTGCCCCTCCTGCTCGAGCACCAGCAGGCCGACGAGGGAGAGCCCGGCACCGCCGATGAGCATCAGGTGGGTGGGGCCCCACAGCGTCACGTCCTGGCCGAACAACCGGTGCCAGACGTCGTCCAGGGGGAAACCGAGCAGGGCGTAGAAGCCGGCCGAGGTCAGCAGCACACCGCCGACCGGCACGTCCCATCCCCGCAGGAAGTGCACGGCGGCGGGCCCGGGCCGCCCGCCCAGGGGCATGGCGCAGGCAAGGACGCCCCCGGCGAAGACGCCGAAGAGGCCGAACAGGATGAGGAAGTGCGCCGGGTTGGCCAGTGGCCCCTCGTCCCGGCCGACGTCGATGTGCAGGCTGATGTCCCAGAGCATCCCGAGCAGCGCGGTCAGCAGCGAGACCGTGGTCAGGGTGGTCGGCAGCGCGACCCAGGCGGGCACGCCCCCGGTGCGGCCCAGCCGGTCGCCGATCCGGATGAGCACCGTCGACCGGCCGGTCCGGTGCACGAAGACAAGGGCGAGCAGGGCCACCGCGAGACCGAGCCCGATCGCCGAGGCCAGCAGTACCTCACCGAGGGCGGCGCCCCCGGCAGGACGGTTCTCGGCAGCCGACAGGGGTGCACCCGGGAACGACATGGGCATATAGAACACTGATCGGCGTCACATCGCTAGGTGTCACATGACAGACACGCCATACTGGACGCGATGACGTCCCAGGGGTGTGCATGACCAGCGCCGGCCGAGCCGAGCCGGCACCCGACGACGAGCCCGACCTCACCGTCGACGAGCTGGCCGGCCGGGTGGGTCTGACCGTGCGCAACGTGCGCGCCTACGCCGCGCGCGGGCTGCTCCCGCCGCCGCGGCTGGTGGGCCGCACCGGCCACTACGGCCGGGAGCACGTGGCCCGGCTGATCCTGGTGCGGGAGATGCTGGCCGAGGGCTACTCGCTGAACATGATCGAGCGGACGCTCGCGCACGCGCCGGACACCGCGAGCACGGCCACCCTGGCCCTGCACCGGGCGCTGCTGGCCCCCTGGCTGCCGCCGGAGCCGGAGACCACCACCGCGGCGGACCTGATCGCCCGGGCCGGGGTGCCGGAGAGCAGTGCGATCGTCGAGGACCTCGCGGCGCTCGGGCTCGTGGAGCACCTGGCCGACGGCCGGCTGCGGGTGCTCGACCCGGCGCTGCTCACGGCCGGCCTGCAGGTCGTCGAGCTCGGCGTGCCGCCGGCGGCGCTGATCGCGGCCCAGGCCCGGGTCATCGCGCTCGTCCGGGAGATCGCCGGGATCTACGTGCGGATGTTCGTCGAGACCGGGTGGCAGACCTTCCTCGAGGCCGGAGCGCCCCGGGAGCAGGTCGAGGAGGTCCGGGCCGCGGTCGCCCGGCTGCAGCCGGCCGCGGCCCAGGCGCTGCTGGCGAGCTTCCGCACCGAGATGGCCGCGGCCGTCGGTGCGGCCGTGGCCGCCGAGCTCGGCGACCCGGACGGGGAACCCTCAGGCTGACCGGTCGTCGGCCTCCGCGCGCTCGCGCGCGGTCAGCCGCCGGTCGCGCACCACCGCACCGACCACCAGTGCCACCAGGGCCGCCGCCGGCACGAAGAAGCCGACGGTGGCCACCATGCCGATGCCGTCGGTGGCCAGCACGTCGACGGCCGCGGCCTGGGATCCGGTCATCGGACCATGTGACACCGCGCGGTGTCAGGACGTCAATCCGGGACCCCGTCGGGCTCGCGGTCCGGGCCGGCCCCGGTCGGCCTGGGGTGGAGGTCGCATGTTCCGCCGGGCGGAGGACGCGACCGCACCCGGGCCGGGCGTCGTCCCCGGTAACCCGGAGGCCACCCCAGCCGTAACGCGGGCTGCCTAGCGTCCCGGCCAGACCACCGTGCTACCGCTGGGAGAGCAGCCATGACCCTCATCGAGGGCACCGCGCAGGACCTGACCACCACCGCTGCGCTGCCCGGGCATCCGCTCGAGCCGCTGACGCCCGAGGAGCTCTCCGCCGCGGCCGCACTGCTCCGGACCGACGACCGGTTCCCCGGGGGGACCCGCTTCGTCTTCGTGGAGCTGGCCGAGCCGCCGAAGGACGTCGTCCTGGGCTGGACCCCGGGCGCCGGGTGGGACCGGCAGGCCGCCGCCGTCCTGCGCAACCCGGTGCTGGGCGCCACGTACGAGGCGGTGGTCTCGCTGAGCACCGGCGCGGTGGTCTCGTGGCGGCACGTCGAGGGCGTGCAGCCGCCGATGACCGCCGAGGAGTTCATGGCCTGCGAGGACGTCGTCCGGGCCGACCCCCGCTGGCAGCAGGCGATGCGCGCCCGCGGCGTCGAGGACTTCTCGCTCGTCATGCTGGACCCGTGGGCGTCGGGCTACACCGGCCCGGACGACCACCCCTCGATCCGCCGGCTGGCCCGGCCGCTGACCTTCGTGCGGTCCCAGCCCGACGACAACGGCTACGCCCGCCCGGTCGAGGGGCTGATCGTCACCGTCGACATGGACACCATGACGGTGCTCGACGTCGAGGACCACGGGATCGTGCCCCTGCCGCCGATGTCGGGCAACTACCTGCCCGAGCTCCTTACCGAGCCCGGCAACGTGCCCGCGTTCACCCGGGTGCGCGAGCCGATGAAGCCGATCAGCATCACCCAGCCCGAGGGCCCGAGCTTCACCGTCGACGGGCACGCGGTGTCCTGGGGGCCGTGGCGGCTGCGCATCGGCTTCACCCCGCGCGAGGGCCTGGTGCTGCACGACGTCGGCTACGTCGACAAGGGCGCGCTGCGACCGGTGCTCTACCGCGCCTCGCTGTCGGAGATGTTCGTCCCCTACGGCGACCCCCGGCCCACGCACTGGAACAAGAACGTCTTCGACGAGG
>JAOPUQ010000371.1 GCA_025963425.1 Modestobacter sp.
CATGGCCGGCCGGGTCGCCGGCACCGGTCAGGTGGGCGCGGGCCTGGTCCAGCCGCCGCAGGCGTGCTTCGAGCAGGCGCTGGCCGCCCTCGCCGAGGAGTCCCGCGCCGCGGTCTGAGCGGACCACGGCCTGGACGCCGCCGGCTGGGTCGACGTCGACGACCTGCTCGCCGCGCTGGCCGCGCACGGGACGACGCTCAGCCGGGCGCAGCTGGACGACGTCGTGGCCGGCAACGACGAGCAGCGGTTCGCCCTGGGCCCACCGGCACCCGGATCCGTGCCGACCAGGGGCACAGCGTTCCGGTCGACCTCGGCCACCACCCGAGCGAGCCGCCGGCGGAGTTGTTCCACGGATCCGTCGAGCGGTTCCTGCCGGCCATCCTCGAGCGGGACCCGTCGTCCTGCGGGTGGATGCCACCGGGATGGTGGCGGACGGCGCCACCTTCACCCGCTCGGACAACGGTCTGTGGCTGGTGGACGCCGTCCCGCCCCGGTTCCTGCGCGTCCTCGGCGGGAGGTGAGGGGACCGTCGACGGAGTGGTCCCGGTGAATCGTCAGCCGGGGATGGGATGATCGTGCGCAACGGACGATCGACGCCGACGGGGCGACGACGACGCGGTACGCAGGCGGGGGCGTTGTACTGGACGGTCCTCTGTCGGAGCTGGTCACGGCCGTGCCGCGGACCGAGCTGCAGCGCCTGGTCCTGGGAACCGACTGGTCGCAGACGCCCCTCGGCCCCACGACCCAGTGGTCGCCGACGCTGCTGACCGCGGTGAGCACCGTCCTGAACTCGCGGTTCCCGATGCTGCTCATGTGGGGCCCGGAGCTCGTCATGATCTACAACGACGGCTACGCGCCCACGCTCGGTGCGCGCCACCCCGCGGCGCTGGGCCGGCGGGTCCCTGACATCTGGTCCGACGTCTGGCCCGACATCGCCGGCCTGGTCGAGGACGTGCTCGCCGGCGGGGTCACCTTCGCCGAGGACCTGCCGCTGGTGATGACCCGGCACGGCTTCACCGAGGAGACCGCCTTCACCTTCTCCTACAGCCCCGTCATGGAGCCCGGCGGTCGGGTGGCCGGGGTTCTCAACACGGTCGTGGAGACGACTCCCCGGGTGCTCGCTGCCCGCCGGATGGGCGTGCTCCAGCGGCTGGGCAGCCTGCCGCGGTCGGTGCACGGCAGCACCGCCCAGGCGTGCGTGGCGGCGCTCGGGGTGCTCGCCGACGCCCGGGCAGACTGCCCGTTCGGCGTGGTCTACCTCGTGGAAGACGGCAGCGCCGAACTGCAGCTGGTCGCCAGCTACGGCCTGGGCGCCGGTGCACCCGAGAGGGTCCTCCCCGACGAGGTGCGCGAGGCCGTCGCGACCGGCGCCGTGATGACCACGACCGGGCTGTCGGCCCAGCTGCCGGAGCTGTCCGGGGACGGCGCCAGCCCGGCCGGGAAGGGTGACGTCGACACGGCGTTCGTGCTGCCCCTGACGGTGGCCGGCCTGAGCTCGCCGGTCGGCGCGCTCGTGCTGGGCACGAGCCCGCACCTGCGCCTGGACGAGGAGTACCGGGTCTTCCTCGCCCTGGCCGCCGGCCAGGTCGCCGCCGCGGTGACCGACGCACAGGCCGTCGAGCGGGAGCGGCGCCGCGCCGAGGAGCGGGCCGAGCTGGACCGGGCCCGCGCCCAGTTCTTCACCGAGGTCGCCGTCACCCTGCAGCGCGCCGTCCTGGGTCCCACCGTCCTGCCCGCCGGGTTCGCCGTCCACTACGAACCGGCGACCGGGACCCTGGAGGTGGGTGGCGACTGGTACGACGTCGTCGACCTGCCCGACGGCACGTACGGCGTGGTCGTCGGCGACGTGGTCGGCCGCGGCCTGCCCGCGGCCGCGGTGATGGGGCAGCTGCGCAGCGCCGGGCGGGCGCTGCTGCTGGAGAGCCGCTCGCCGGCGCACGTGCTCAGTGCGCTGGACCGGTTCGCCGCGCTGGTGCCCGGGGCCGTGTGCAGCACCGTCTTCTGCGCCATCGTCGACCCGGCCACGGGCACGCTGCGCTACAGCAGCGCCGGCCACGTGCCGGCCATCGTCGTCGAGGCCGACGGCACGTTCCGCTTCCTCACCGAGGCCGGCTCCCTGCCGCTCGCCGTGCTCGACGACCTGGACCGGCCCGAGGCCGACGTCCTCCTGCAGCCCGGCTCGACGCTGCTGCTCTACACCGACGGACTGGTGGAGCGCCGCGACGAGGACCTCGACGTGGGCATGGCCCGCGCGGCCGCCGCGCTCGCCGAGGGCCGGCACCTGGCGCCCGCCCAGCTCGTCGGGATGCTCACCAACCAGTTGCTGGACGACGCCCCCGACGACGACGTCGCCCTGCTGCTCTACCGCTGCGGCTGACCCGGGCCGGACCGGTCCGTCCCGGGGTCAGCCGGTCGGCAGCACGCCCAGCTCGTCGGCGAAGGACAGCCGCGCCGCGGTGAGCCCCTGCAGCTCCACGGCGGTCAGCCCGGGCGCCATCTCCAGGACGACGAACCCCTCCGGCGTCACGTCCAGGACGGCGAGGTCGGTGTAGACCCGGTCGACGACCCCGGCCGCGGTCAGCGGGAACGAGCACCGCGGGAGCAGCTTCGGCCGGCCCTCCCGGGTGACGTGCGTGGTCATCACCAGCACCCGCTGGGCACCGACGGCGAGGTCCATCGCCCCGCCGACGGCCGGCGGCATGGTGGCCACGTCGGTGATCCAGTTGGCCAGGTCGCCGCGCTCGGAGACCTGGAAGGCGCCGAGCACGGTCACGTCGATGTGGCCGCCCCGCATCATCATGAAGGCGTCGGTGTGGTGGAAGAACGCCCCGCCGGGCAGCAGGGTGACCGGCTGCTTGCCCGCGTTGATCAGCTCCGGGTCCCCGGTGCCGGGCGCGGGCGCCGGTCCCATCCCCAGGATGCCGTTCTCCGAGTGGTAGACGATCTCCTTGTCCGGGCCCACCACGTCGGCCACCAGGGTGGGCAAGCCGATCCCGAGGTTGGCGTAGGAGCCGTCGGGGATGTCGGCGGCGACCCGCCGGGCCAGGTCGACGGCGGCCAGCGGCGCGATCACGGGGCCCTCACCGCCACGACCCGGTCCACGTAGATGCCGGGGGTCACGACGGCCTCCGGGTCCAGCTCGCCGAGCTCCACGAACTCCTCCACCTGCACCACGGTGAGCGCCGCGGCGGTCGCCATCGTCGGCCCGAAGTTCCGCGCGGCGGTGCGGTAGACCAGGTTGCCCCAGCGGTCGGCGCGGTGGGCCTTGACCAGGGCGACGTCGCCGGGCAGCGGCTCCTCGAAGACCTGCCGCCGTCCGCCGAGCACCCGGACCTCCTTGCCCTCGGCGAGCAGGGTGTCCGCGCCGGTGGGGGTGAAGAACCCGCCCAGTCCGGCCCCGGCCGCCCGCATCCGCTCGCTCAACGTCCCCTGCGGGACCAGTTCCAGCTCGATCTCCCCGGCCCGCCACAACTCCTCGAACCAGATCGAGCCGGCCGACCGGGGGTAGGAGCAGACGATCTTCCGGACCCGGCGCTCCCGGATCAGCGCGGCGACGTCCCGCTCGCCGCTGCCGGCGTTGTTGGTGACCACGGTCAGGTCGCGGGCGCCCTGGTCCAGCAGCGCGTGCACCAGTTCGACGGGGACACCGGAGTCGCCGAAGCCACCGATCAGCACGGTGGCTTCGTCCCCGATGCCGGCGACGGCGTCGGCCAGCGTCGCCACCCGCTTGTCGATCAACGCACCCCCGGCTCGCGCTGCGCCCGCCACTGCTCGAACTCGGTGGCGACGATGCGCTGGTCGTGCACGCCGGCGGCAGCAGGTGAGCACAGCCAGCGGATCGGCGGGCCCATCACCGCGGGGTCGAGCAGGTGCGCCCGCAGGTCGGGCGGGAAGCCCTCCGGGATCATCCCGGTGGCGGTCGCCCCGCCGGGCAGCAGCACGTTGACGGTGACGCCGCTGCCCTCGAGGTCGGCGGCCATGATCCGGGACAGCGCCTCGGCGCCGGCCCGCGCGGGCCCGTAGGGCACGAACCCCTTCCGCACCATCGTCTCGTGGTTCATCGACACGTTGACCACCCGGCCGCTCCCGGCCTCGAGCAACCGGGGGACGACGGCGCGCGCCACCAGGAAGTAACCGGTCAGGTTGGTCCGCACCACGTCCCGGAACCCGTCGGGGGAGACCGCCCAGAACGGCTGCGGCTCGGACAGGAACCGCGGGTTCACCGTCCGCATGCCGATGCCGGCGTTGTTCACCAGGACGTCGAGGCCGCCGAGTGCGTCCACTGCCTGGTCGACCCCGCGCGCCACGTCGTCCTCGTCGCGCACGTCCATGCCGATCCCGACGGCCCGACCGGTCTGCTGGGCGCCCAGCTCCTGGGCGGCCACCTCGGCCCGGCCGGCGTACCGCCCGGTCAGCGCCACCGAGGCGCCCGCGGCGAGCAGCGCCGCCGCCATCCCGGCGCCCAGCCCGCTCGTGCCGCCGGTGATCAGCACGCGTACCCCGTCCGCGCGGACGTCGTCGTCGCTCACCCGGGCGACGCTAGCCCCGTGGGGTCGGACGTGCTGGCACGGCGCGACGACCCCGTTGCCGCCGGTCAGATGCCCAGGTGCTCGCGCAGCGCCGCGTTGACGACGTCGGCGTCGGTGGCGACGGGCAGGTGCCCGGCGCCCGGGACGACGACGAACTGCGCACCGGGGATCCCCTCGGCCAGCTCCCGCATCATCTCCCCGGTGGTGGCGGGGTCCTCGGCGCCGGCGATGGCCAGCGTCGGCGCGGCGATCTCACCCAGCCGCTCGCGGACGTCGAAGGCGCCGATCGCCTCGCAGCAGGAGGCGTAGCCCTCCGCGGGCGTCGCCCGCAGCATGGCCAGCAGCCGCTCGGCCACCGCGGGTTCCCGTTCGGCGAACTCCCGGGTGAACCAGGTCCCCGCACGCGACGGCACGAGGAACGCGGTCCCCTGCTCGCGCACCTGCTGGGCCCGCACCGCCCACGACGGCGGGTCGGCGAACTGGGCCGCCGTGGCGATGAGCGCCAGCTTCTCGACCCGTTCCGGGACGGTCAGCGCGAGCTCCTGGCCGATCGCACCGCCGATCGACACCCCGGCGTAGGAGAACCGCTGGACGCCGAGGTCGTCGAGCAGGGCCAGCACGTCGGCCGCCAGGTCGGCCATGGTGCACGCCCCCGGCACCACCTCGGAGCCGCCATGGCCCCGGAGGTCGTACCGCACGACCCGGTGGGTGCCGGCGAACGCGGTGACCTGGGTGTCGAACAGCCCGACGTCGGTGCCCAGTGAGGGTCCCAGCACCAGGACAGGGGCGTCGGGCGGGCCGTCCTCGACGGCGTGCAGTCGTGCGGTCATGTCCGTCCTCGTCGGGGGAGTGCGGCGGAGCGGGCGGTCTCGAGGGTGAAGCGGTGCTGGTCCCATCCTGCCGCCAGCGGTGCCCAGTAGGAGAAGCGAACCTGCTTGAGCGTGTAGCGCCAGCCCTCCGCCGTCCGCACCAGCCGGTCGGCGTACCTGCCGGCGGCCACGTGCGGGACGCCGTCGACGACACACGGCTGCCACAGGAGTGAGCGGACCGCGGCCGTGTCGCCGTCCACGGTCACCTCCAGGTTCGAGACGTGGTGCCAGAAGGCCGTGAGGCCGCCGCCGGCCAGCCCACCGAAGAAGGCCAGTAGGTCCTCGCGCCCCGTGGCGACACTGAGGCCGTCGAAGGACCCGTCCGGGGTGAACAGCTCGACCAGCCCCGAGCAGTCGCCGTCGTCGAGCAGCCGGCAGTAGACGGCGTCCAGGGTGCGGATCGCCTCGACGTCCTCCACCCGCTGCAGCCGCGCCTCCAGGTCGGCCGCCGCGGTCACGGGCTGGCCGTCAGCGCCGAGGGGTGCTCGGTCAGCGGCGTGACCTGGACCTTCATGAAGGGGAACAGCGGCAGGTTCCAGAGGATCTCGTGCAGTTCGTCGCTGGACTCGACGTCGAAGACGCTGATGTTGCTGTACTGACCGACGACCCGCCACAGGTGGACCCACCTCCCGGCCCGCTGGTGTTCCAGCGCACGGGCCTTCTCGGTGGCCAGGAGCGTCGTGCGCTCCTCGGGATCGAGGTCGCGGGGGACGGCGACGTCCATCCGGACGTGGAACAGCATGGTCAGCTCCTCGTGAAGCGGGCGACGGCGACCGGGTCGAGCTCGACGCCCAGGCCCGGGCCGGTGGGCAGGTGCAGGGAGCCGCCGGCGTAGCGCAGCGGCTCGGTGAGCAGTTCCTCGCGCATGAGCAGCGGGCCGAACAGCTCGCTGCCGTAGGTGACCCCGGGCATGGCGCAGCCCAGGTGGAGCGAGGCGGCGGTCCCGATGGGGCCCTCGATCGCCGTCCCGCCGTAGCAGGGGATCCCGGCGGCCGCGGCGACGTCGGCGATCTGCCGGGTGTAGCGCAGCCCACCGGACTTCGTCGTCTTCAGCGAGAAGACGTCGGCCGCCCGCAGCCTGACCAACCGGAGAGCATCGGACGGCGTCCGCAGGCTCTCGTCGGCCATGACCGGGATCGGCAGCGCGGCGTTGATCTCGGCGAGCCACTCGACCTCGGCGCCGGGCACCGGCTGCTCGATGAGGTCGATACCGGCCTCGGCCAGCCGCGGCAGCCACCGCAGGGAGGTGATCAGGTCCCAGCGCGCGTTGATGTCCACCCGGACGCTGGCGTCGCAGGACAGCTTCTGCGCCACCTCGATGATCCGGGCGACGTCGTCGGCCGGGTCCTGGGCACCCATCTTGAGCTTGAAGCTCGAGTGGAGTCCGGCGGACAGCTTCCCCTGGGCCTCCTCGACCACCTCGGCGGCCGACTCGGTGCCCAACGCCCAGGTCACCGGGATCGAGGTGCGGGCCAGGCCGCCGAGCAGCGTGTGCACGGGGACGCCGAGGCTGCGGGCCCAGGCGTCGTGCAACGCGACCTCCACCGCGGCCTTCGCGTAGAGGTTGGCCGCGACGACGTCGTTCATCGCCTGCTGGATGCCGGCGATGTCGTCGACCCGCCGGCCGACCAGCAGCGGGGCCAGGTAGCGCTCGATGACGACCTGCATCGTCTCGACCGACTCACCGCCCCACCAGGGGCCGCCGGGGACCACGCCCTCACCCACCCCGGAGACGCCGCCCCGGGTGGTGAGCGTGACCAGCAGCAGGGGCTGGGCCTCCATACCGGTGCGCGCGAACCGGTGCGGTCGCCGTAGCGGGACGTCCAGGATGGCGGTCTGGACTCGTTCGATGTGCAGGTCGTTCACGGGGAGGGCCTCCGTCCAGGAGATCGTCGTCAGGACGTGCGGGCCGGGAAGTGCAGGATCTCGAGGCCGCCCGTCGCGAAGTTCGGGATGTCGGCCTGTGCCGCCGCGCCCTCCGGCGAGGCCAGCGCCGCGGCCATGTCCTCGGCCGAGTCGAAGTCGGCCTCGAAGACGGCGGTGAAGGTGGGATCGCCCTCGGCGGCGGCCACGTCGAGGCTGTAGCGGGCTGCCCGTACGCCGGGGAGCTTCCGCGCGAGGGGCAGGTGGACCTGCTCGTAGTACTGGTTGAACGCCGCGCGGTCGGCCGGCGGGCGGTACAGGACCATCAGGGTGTGCACGGTGGGGGACTCCTCGATCGGTGGGTCAGCTGGCGGGGGCGAGCGGGAGGCTGGCGGCTGCGAGGTCGGCGGCGTCGGTGAACTCCTCCTTGAAGACCAGGCGGGGGGCCATCCGGCGGCGCTTGAGGACCTTGCCGGCGGCCTCGACCATCGCCGGGGGACCGCACAGGTAGGCCGACATCCCGCGGCAGCTGGCGAAGTCCTCGAGGACGACGTCGGTGACCATCCCGCAGGGCCCGTCCCACTGCTGTTCGGACAGGCACGGCCGGTAGTGGAACTGCGGGTACTGGGTCTCCAGCGCGCGGAACAGGTCGCCGTCGTACAGGTCGGCCTCGGTACGGCCTCCGTGGTACAGGTACAGCTCCGGCGCCAGGCCCTCGGCCAGGGCGTTGAGCACGATGGACTTCATCGGGGCCAGGCCGGTGCCCCCGGCGATGAGGATGGCCGGCTCCTCCTGCGGCTGGCACAGGCCGAAGACGCCCAGCGGCCCTCGGACGTCGACGGTGTCACCGACCGTCAGGGAGGCGAACACCCAGCCGTCGCTCGCGATGCCACCGGGGGTCCGCCGGACGTGGAACTCCAGACGATGGGTCTCCGACGGTGGGTTGGCCAGCGAGTACTGCCGCCACACCTCGGTTCCGGGCACCTGCAGCTCGGCGTACTGACCGGCATTGAACGGCATGGCCTCGGTCAGCTCGACGACCACCCGACGGGTCTCCCGGGCGATGTCGGTCAGCTCGACCACGGTCCCGGTGAGGTCGCGCAGCGGATGGCGCACGACGCCGTCGTCGCCGACCTCGGCCAGTGGCTCTACCAGCAGGTCCGAGCGCGGGGTGGCCTGGCAGGCAAGGGCGATCCCCTGCTCCCGCTCCTCCGGGGTGAGGGTGAACGCCGGAGCGTTCCCGTGGTCGACCTCCCCGTCGAGCACCCTGACCTTGCAGCTGCCACAGGTGCCCTGCGTGCAGCCGTGCGGCAGCCAGACGTTGTCGCGGAGGTAGGCGTCCAGGACGGACTGGTCGCTGCGGCAGCTGGTCACCTTTCCCAGCGTCTGCAGACGGACGGTGTGCCCCGTCATGTCAGCTCAGACCTCCCAGTTCGCGTGCAGCTCGACCGGCCCGCGGAAGCCCCAGCCCCAGAAGTCGATCTCCTTGGTCTCGTCCCGCTCGAGGTTGGGGATGGTCTCGAAGAGCTCCTCGAGCCCGATCCGGCACACCTCGCTGGCGAAGTACGTGCCCGCGCAGCCGTGCTTGCCGGCGCCGAAGGCCATGTGCGGGACGGGCGGGCGGTCCAGGTCGTAGTCCGACGGTGCGTTGTAGTCGTTCGCGTCGTGGTTGGCCGAGCCGTAGGACAGCATCACGACCGAGCCGGCCGGCAGGAACGTGCCGGCAACGGTGGCGTCGACCTTGTTGATCCGGGCGACCGCGGACCAGATCGGCGAGGTCCAGCGCAGGCTCTCGGTGATCGACCGGCGGATCAGCTTGGGGTCGTCGACCACGCGCTCGAACTGGTCGGGGCGGGTCCACAGGCCGGCGATGGTGGAGGCCATCGCGTGACCGGGCTCCTGCATGGCGCCGAGCAGGAAGACGAACACGGTCGGGTAGATCTTCTCCCGGTCCCGCGTCTGGCCCTCGGGCATGCCGTCGTGGAGCCAGTGGGACAGGGCGCTGTCGTCGGGTTCGACGGTCCACCTGTCCAGCAGGGGGTCGAGCACGGCCCGGATCTCGGCGCGCGCCTCGTCACCGGGGATGAAGCCGTCCGGGTTGGCGAACTCCCCGTTCTCGTCCACCGCCGCGTTGGTGAACGAGACGTTCAGCTTGTGGAACCACTCCCGCAGCTTGTCCGAGCTGACCGACTGCAGCCCCATGAGGTCACCCAGGGCGCGGACGCTCACCGGCTCGC
>JAOPUQ010000385.1 GCA_025963425.1 Modestobacter sp.
GCGACGCCCCCGGCGGGGACGTCGGAGGCCGCGGCTGGGCGAGCTGGCACTCCGCGGCGTCCTCGCCGACCAGCGCCCGGCCGGGCGGCCGGACCGCGGGCACGTCCCGCGGCGCGATGCCCGCGACGGCGTAGTCGGCGCGGTCGGGGAGCGGGAGCACCAGCCGGGTCCGCATCGCCGCGGCGAGACGGCTGCCCGGCACGGCGCGCTCGGCGGTGACCACACAGGTCAGGCCGGCCGCGGCTCCGTCACGGACCAGGCGCAGCAGGGCCGTCGACCCACTGCCCGGCTCGGCGTCGTCGAGCTGCGCCGCCAGGCTCTCGTACCCGTCCACGAGCAGCAGCAGCGCCGGCGTCCGGGCCGTGGCACCCGCGCGGCGACGGTCGACCTCGGCCTGCAGCCGGGCCAGGAGCCGCACGGTGCGGTGGGCGTCGTCCCGGCCGATGGTGGTGCCGGCATGGGGAAGCTGCCCGGCCTCCGAGGCGAGACCGCCACCACCGTGGTCGAGGACGTGGACCTGCAGAGCATCGGGGAGCAGCTGATGGACGGCCTCGCCCAGCACGGTGCGCAGGGCGGTCGTCCGGCCGCTGCGCGGCCCGCCGACGGCCAGCCATCCACCGCCGTCGGCGAGGTCGAGGGTCAGCGGCTCCTGGGACTGGGTGTCGGGGGAGTCCAGCAGGCCGATGCGCAGCTCTGTCGCCGGGGCGCCGTCCGTCGCCCGGGAGTCCAGGTCCCGGGCCGGCAGCTGGTCGGGCAGTGGAGCCAGCCAGGGCCGACCGGGCGGGGTGAGCCCGGCCTGTCGCGCCCGCTGACGGAGGGCGTCGACGAGCTGGGCGAGGTCGCCGGGCCCCTGTCGGCCGGTGCGGTCCGGGCCGCCCGGCGCGCGTTCGGGTGGCCAGGGGCGGTGCCGGACGCGGACCCCGGAGCGCCCGCGACCGGACGTGCCCGACACCCGGGCCACCTGGACCAGCAGCGGCGCCGCGCTGCCGGACCGCACGTACGCGCGCCCGGGGCGGCCGGCCGGCAGGAAGGCGGCGAGCGGGGTGCCGAGCACGTCGCGGGAGTCGCTCTCGTCGGTCGTGCGCAGGCAGATCCGCAGTGAGCAGTTGGCCCGGATCTCGGGACTGACCACGCCGGAGGGACGCTGGGTGGCGAGCACCAGGTGGACGCCGAGCGAGCGGCCGCGTTGGGCGATGCCGACGAGGCCGGGGACGAAGCCGGGCAGCTCCTCGGCCAGGGTGGCGAACTCGTCGACGACGATCACCAGGCGGGCCAGGGGGACCTCCGGGCGCAGCTCCGCGACGTTCCGCACGCCCTCCCGGGCGAGCAGCCGCTCCCGCCGGGTCAGCTCCGCGGTCAGCGACCGCAACGCCCGGACGGTCGACTGCGGGTCGAGGTCGGTGAGCATGCCGACGGTGTGCGGCAGCCCCGCGGCCTCGGCGAAGGCCGCGCCGCCCTTGTAGTCGACGAGCAGGAAGCTGACCCGGTCGGGCGGGTGGTGCAGGGCCAGCCCGGCCACCAGGGTCTGCAGCAGCTCCGACTTCCCCGACCCGGTGGTCCCCGCCACCAGCAGGTGCGGGCCCTGGGCACACAGGTCGAGGGCGAGCGGGCCCTGCTCGGTACAGCCCAGCGTGCACTCCAGCGTGGCGCGTCCGCGGTCCCACCGGCCTGAGACGTGCTCCGCGACCGGGTCGAACCGCAGGCCCCCACCCGGGAGGTCCACGAGGGCGGCGGTGTCCGGGATGCCGGTGGTGGTGGCCGGGGGGGCCAGCCCCGCCAGGGAGCGGGCCGTGGCCGCGGCCACCGGCTCCGGGACGCTGTCCAGAGCGAGCTCGCGCTCGTCCGGTGCATCGGGCAGCCGCAGCCGGCCCCGTACCCCGGTCTCCCCGGTCACGGTCAGGCAGGCAGCCGTGGACACGGCCAGCGCGCTCAGCGAGGGTGCGAACGCCACGCAGACCGGCGCCCCGGCGGCGGCGAGCGCCGCCGCGGTGTCCACACCGACCGGGCCGTCGAGCAGGACGACGGTCCGCGGTCCGGGCGCGGGTCCGACGAGCAGGTCCACCGGCAGGCCGGCGTCGGTGGCGTCGACGACGGTCACCGCCGGGAGCCAGCGGGTCCACCGCCATTCGCCCCGCTGACCCTCAGCTGCGACCACCACGACCCGGAGCTCGTCGGGCGGCGTCAGGGTGGTCAGTTGCATGACGAGCGCCCGGGCCACGCCGGCCGTGCGCGCCCGTGGGCCGACGACGCCGAGACTCACGACCGCGGCCAGGTCGACCGTCACCGGCAGGTGATCGGCGGTCACCGGGGTGCGGGTGCCGTCGGCATCGACCCGGGTGACCCCCGTCGGTCCTCGGCCGGAGCCCAGCCGCACCACGAGGAGGTCGGAGCGCAGGCGGGTCCGGGACCACAGCGGGCTGGACCGCCGCCGGACCGCGGTCGCCAGGTGGGCCGGGTCCGGGTGCGCCTCGTCGAGGACGCCGGCGGCGGTGCCGACCGCCGACGCGAGCTCCCGGTCGAAGCGGGCCAGGGCAGCGGCGTGGTCGGCGGTCGCCCGGCGACGCACCCGGCGGCCGGACACCCGGTCGGAGACCCAGCTGCCCACGGCCACCACCGGGCTGAGCAGCGCGAAGAACAGGAACTGGGGTGCGGACAGGAGCCAGGCCATGAGCAGACCGCCCACGGCGGGCACGGCGAGCGCCACCCACCCGAGGCGGCGGCGGCCGGTCTCCGGCGGTCGCACCGGGACCCGGACACTCACCTCCGCCGCATGGGCCGGTGGGGTGCGCACCGGCTGGACCCGCAGCCGGCCCTGCGGCGCGGGGAAGCAGTTCAGCGGGACGCCACGCGGACCGCTGAGCCGGACGGCGCTCGAGCCGACCAGCAGCGTCGAGCCCACCGCCCACGGGCTCGGCCGGTCGCCGAGGAGCAGGGGACCGATGGGCGTGCGCAGCCGGGTGCCGTTGCTCGAGGCGAGGTCGGCGACGGTCACCTGACCGGCCCCCACGCTGATCACTGCGTGCCGGCGGGACACGTCGGGGTCGGTGAGCGGGAAGCCGCACGCCGCGCCCCGGCCCACGACCAGGTCGCCCTGGCCGAGCGGCAGCACCAGCCCGGCGTCCGGGCCGCCGACCACCTGCAGCTCCAGGGCGCCGGAACCCTCGTGGGGTCCGCCACCGGCCCCGGCGCGTGGCCCGGGCCGGCCGAGGCCGAGGACCGCGCCGTGCCCGAGCGCCGAGGCGGACAGCAGGGTAGCCCCCGGGAGGGGGCTGGAGCCGGCCCACAGCGATTCGGTGGTCCCCCCGAGGTCGTCGGTGAGCGCGGTGAGCACGTCGGCGACGGTCGCGGTCTCGTCTGCCTCCACCTCGACGTCGACGGCGCCGTCGGCGGACCAGAGCGTCCACGTCCGGGTGCCGCGGAGGGCCGCCGGGGGCGGGGACGGGGCCGGGGACGGGGCCGGGACGGCGGGGCCGACAGCTGGGTGCACGCGGCCGATCGTGCCGTCCCCGGACGGTCCGTGGGCCGACGTGCGGCCGACCTGTGGACGGGCGGGCGGGCTGTGGACAGCCGGCCGGCGAAGGACCGTGCCGCCTCTAGCGTCAGCCCCGACCGGGAGGTACCCGGACCGAGGAGGGGTCATGAAGGTCGACATCGCGACGCTGCAGACGATGGCCGGGCAGTGCCAGGGCGAGGCGGCGGACACCACGTCGCGGCACGCCACGCTGTCCAGCGGCATCAACAGCTCCGTGCTGGAGGGCTGGACCGACAGCCAGGCCGCGGTGCAGTTCAGCGAGCTCTACGAGAAGTGGCGGCTGTCCAGCCAGGGCGTCAGCGAGGCGCTCACCGGCATGGGGCAGCTGCTGACCAGCGTCGCGGCGGCCTACCAGCAGCACGAGGCGGAGATGGCCGCCCGGATCGGCGCGATGATCTGACCCTGACCCTGACCCTGACCCTGCCCCTGGCCCCGTGCCCCGTGCACCGTGCCCCGTGACGGGCGCCGGGGGCAGTGAACCGGCGGCGGCTCAGCCGCCGGCCGCGGTCGCGGGCACGGTCGCGCCGAACTCCGGCCGCCGAGCGGCGGTGAGCCGCTCCCACGGCAGGATCGACAGGATCGCGATGCAGTGCGGCAGGAAGATGATGCCGACGCCGGCGTAGACCATCACGTGGAAGCCGAGCAGGAAGACCACCAGCCCGATCCGGGCCCGGTCGCTGCGCACCAGCAGCATCAGCGGCGAGCTGAACTCGAACACGAGCATCACCCACTGCGCGGCCGGCAGCAGCCATGGCACGCCCAGGGTCCACTCCGACAGGTCGGTGCCGCGCCGCACCACGGCCCGGGTCAGCGTGGAGCCGGTCGCCCAGTCCCAGCCGCCGAAGCGCATCTTCGCCCAGGCCGCCAGGAAGTAGGTGAGCATCACCGCCACCAGCACCGCGGCCATCGCCCAGCCGGCCGCCTCCGACGAGCGCCGGTCGCGGAACCGCGCCCGGCCGATCGTCGGCAGCACGGCCAGCGCCACGAGGAAGGCGATCCGGTCGTGGTCGACCTTGCCGTAGCTCATCGCGATGACCATCCACTCCCCGTAGAGGAGGAAGACGGCCAGCCCCAGCAACCGCGGGGCCCGCCCGGTCGCGGCCGCCACCGCGGCGACCACCAGCGCCCACTGCACGACCAGCACCACCGTGTGAGTGGGCGTGGGAAGGTGCAGCAGCTTGCCGATGATCAGCGGCTGGTAGTAGTCGGTGGGCACGTCGGCGTGCGCCCGCACCCAGGCGGTGGTCAGGAAGACGTCGACCGGGATGAACAGGTAGGCGACCACCCGGAACACCGCGACCCGGGCCAGCGGCACCGGGCGGAACCACCAGCGGGCGCTTCCCGTGGAGGCCGGCGCCGTATCCGGCGGGGTGCTCCCGGTCGAGGTCGTCGTCGATCCACTCACGAGGAGCCCCCCAGGTCGTAGGCGACCAGGACGGTGTCGGTGAACGCGCCGGTCTGCGTGCCGTTCCGCAGCTCGAAGTGCCGCTGCACCACCTGCACCGACACCAGGTCCGGCGCGCTCGGGTGCCGCTGGGCGTACGACCCGGCCAGCAGGCCGAGCAGCTCCGGGTCGGCCTCCAGCCGGGGCAGCTGCCCCTCGAACTCCGCGCGCCGCAGCCCCACCTCGCCGCCGCTCAACCGCACCTCCGCGCCGGCGCCGGTCAGCCCCACCACCTGGGTGGAGATGACCGGGGCGTTCGGGTCGGCGCGGGTCGCGTACATCCGGAACGGGCCGAACGGGAACGCCGAGTCATCGCCCCAGACCGTGCCCACCAGCAGCAGGGCCAGCACGACGGCCGCCGCGACCAGGCGCCCGGCCCGCCCCACCGCGGACAGCCGCACCACCTCGGCCCCCGCCGGCAGGTCGGGCTCGGTCTGCAGCTGCACGGGGCCATCGTAGGATCGGCGCCCGTCCAGACGGGTCACCGATGCTCCGTGGCGGGCCGCTCGCGTTCCGGGATCCGGATCACGGCGCCCGAGGCACTCCCACCGCGTCGTCCGTCGCCTGATGTCGACCAGCGGGAGCGCGCAGATGCAGTTCGGCCGGTACTACGAGGAGTTCGAGGTCGGGGCCACCTACAAGCACTGGCCCGGCAAGACCGTCACCGAGTACGACGACCACCTGTTCTGCCTGATCACCATGAACCACCACC
>JAOPUQ010000392.1 GCA_025963425.1 Modestobacter sp.
CGCGTCGTCCACAGGCGCCGTCCGACGCGAAGCGGTCAGTCCGGGTCGGGCGTCAGCCGGACGACCATCTTCCCGGTGTTCCCGCCGCGCAGCAGGTCCCGGAAGGCGTCCACCGCACCGTCCAGCCCGTCGACCACGGTCTCCCGGGCGACCAGCGCCCCGTCCCGCAGCCAGCCGGACACCGTCTCGACGAACTCCGGCCGCAGATCGCCGTGGTCACTGACCAGGAAGCCCCGCAGGGCCAGCCGCTTGCCCACCAGCAGGCTCAGGTTCCGCGGCCCGGGCGGTGCGGTGACCGCGTTGTAGCCGGAGATCGACCCGCACAGCGCCGCCCGCCCGTGCACGTTCAGCGCGGTGACGGCGGCCTCCAGGTGCTCGCCGCCGACGTTGTCGAAGAAGACGTCGATGCCCTCGGGTGCCGCCGCGGTGAGCAGGTCGGCCACGGGGCCGTCGTGGTAGTTGAAGGCGGCGGAGAAGCGGAGCTCGTCTCGCAGCCAGCGCACCTTCTCCGGCGTCCCGGCGCTGCCCACGACCCGGGAAGCCCCGCGCAGCCGGGCGAACTGCCCGACCAGGCTGCCCACCGCGCCGGCGGCCCCGGACACGAACACCGCGTCGCCGGCCCGGAACGTCGCGACCCGGAACAGCCCGGCCCAGGCGGTGAGCCCCGGCATGCCGAGCACGCCCAGGTACAGCGAGAGCGGCAGCCCGGGCAGCGGTGGGACCACCGACACGTGCCCGGCGTCCAGGACGGCGATGTCCCGCCAGCCCATCCCGTGCAGCACCAGCGCACCCTCGGGTACCGCGTCGGACCGGGAGGCGACCACCTGCCCGACCGCGCCGCCCTGCATCGTCTCGCCGAGCTCCCAGCTCGGTGCGTAGGACTTCGTGGCGTTCATCCGGCCGCGCATGTACGGGTCGACCGACATGGCGATCGTGCGCACGACCACCTGGCCGGGCGCGGGGTCCGGGCGGTCGGCCTCGACGAGCCGGAAGTCGCTCGCCACCGGCTCACCGTGCGGGCGGCTGACCAGCTGCCACTCCCGCGTCGCGATGGTCATCGGGGGAAGTCCGGCTCGTTGCGGGGGACGACGAACACTTCGGGCACGAAGCTGGTGGGCGGCATGGTCACCATGGTGAGCACCATCCCGGCGACGTCGGACGGCGGCATCATCCGGTGCTCCGGAATCCCCCAGCGCTCCATCATCGGGGTGTCCATCGCCGCCGGCACGATGCTGTGCACCCGGGCCGGGAAGGGAATCTCGGTGCCGTCGGCACCCACGGTGGCCTTCTCCCGCAGCTCCCGCTGGATGCAGCGGGTCGCGCTGCGGAACGCCGCCTTGGAGCTGTTGTAGGCGATCGCCCCGCTGCCGGAGGTCACCGCCGACAGCGACGTCACGTGGACGACGTCGGCCAGGGCGCCCGCCGGCCGGTGCTGCACCACCTTGAGGAACTCGCTGGTCAGGAAGACCGGCCCCTCGCAGTTCACCGCGTGCACCTGCCGGTAGTCGGCGAGGTCGATGTCGGTGACGTACCCGGGGCGGTCGATGCCGGCCACGTTGACCAGCAGGTCGAAGGCGTCGCCGTGCCGGTGGAACAGGTCCGCGACCACGCGGCGGCGGGCGTCATCGTCGGTGACGTCCAGCTCGACCACCTCGGCCGCGCCGCCGGCCGCGGCGACCTCCTCACCGGTCCGCTTGGCCCCCACGGTGTCCACGTCACCGAGGGCCACCGTGGCACCGGCACCGGCCAGCGTCGTGGCCACCGCCCGCCCCAGGCCGCTCGCGGCGCCGGTCACCAGGGCCACCCGGCCTGCCAGTGCATCCGTCGTCGTCATCAGGTCCCGTCTCCTCGCCGTCCACGCGGGGCCCCGCGTCCCGTCACCCTCGCTCAGCCGGTCGCCGGTTGCAGGTCGGACCTACGCTGGGGGCATGTTCTTCTCCCGCGCCAAGACCCAGCCGGTCACCGCGGACGACGCCCTGACCGGCCGTTCCGAACCGCTCCCGGGCATCCCCGAGGTGCACGCGGTGAACGGCAACCGCATCCAGCCGCCCTTCCCCGAGGGCATGCAGACCGCCGTGTTCGGCGCCGGCTGCTTCTGGGGGGTCGAGAAGGTGTTCTGGGAGACCCCGGGGGTCTACTCGACCGCGGCCGGCTACGCCGGTGGCTTCACCCCGAACCCCACCTACGAGGAGGTGTGCTCGGCGCGCACCGGGCACACCGAGGCCGTGCTGGTGGTCTTCGACCCGGCGGTCATCTCCTACGCGCGCCTGCTCAAGGAGTTCTGGGAGGAGCACGACCCGACCCAGGGCATGCGCCAGGGCAACGACATCGGCACCCAGTACCGCTCGGCGATCTACACGCAGGGCCCGGAGCAGGAGGCGGCGGCGAAGGTCAGCCGCGACGTCTTCCAGCAGCGGCTGACCGCCGCCGGCTACGGCGAGATCACCACCGAGATCGCCCCGCTCGGCGACTTCTTCTACGCCGAGGGCTACCACCAGCAGTACCTGTACAAGGTGCCGAACGGCTACTGCCCGGTGAACTCGACCGGCGTCTCGTGCCCGGTGGGCCTGCCCGGCGTCTGACATCCGCGGGAAGGCAGAGTGGACGGGGTGACCGCCGCCCGCTCTGCCTTCTTCGACCAGCTCCGCCGCGAGCCCGACGTCGAGGCGCCGGACCTGGTCGCCGTCGACGCCACCGACCGGCTGCTGCTGGACGAGGCGGCCGGGGCGCTGGCCGTCGACCCCGACCGGGTGGTCGTGGTCGACGACTCGCACGGCGCGCTCACCCTCGGCGCGGTCGTGCTGCACGGGGCGGTCGACGTCCGCGTGCACCAGGACCTGCTGGTGGGCGAGCTGGCCCTGGCGGCGAACGCGGAGCGGACCGGCCAGACCGGCTCCTACCGCTCGCTCCCGCTGACCCCCGAGCTGGTGCGCGGCGCCCGGGTGGTGCTGGCGAAGGCACCCAAGAGCCTGGACGCGCTGCGGGAGCTCGCCGAGGTCGTGGCCGCGGGCGCCGACCCGGCCGT
This sequence comes from Modestobacter sp., assembly GCA_025963425.1. Taxonomy (GTDB): domain Bacteria; phylum Actinomycetota; class Actinomycetes; order Mycobacteriales; family Geodermatophilaceae; genus Modestobacter. The sequence goes on from JAOPUQ010000392.1 coordinate 3,026, forward strand.
CACCCTCTACGTCGGCGGCCGGCTCAAGCACATGACGCGGGCGATGAACGACGTCCTCGGCGACTGCTTCACCGACGTGTCCGCGACGCTGGCCCGGCAGAAGTCACGGGTCCTGGTCGCGCGTGGTCCCCGGCCGGTCACCCCGTCCTTCCCGCGCTGTCGCGAGCACGCCGACCTCGGCGTCACCCTCTGTGCCCACGGGGCGGCGTTCGCCGGCGCGAAGGTGGATCGCGGCACCCGGGCCCTGCTCGCCGCGCTGCCGCAGGCCGCCCCGGACGCCACCTCGGCCGTCGACCTGGGCTGCGGGACCGGGCTGCTCGCGGTCGCCCTGGCCACCGCGCGCCCGGAGGTGACCGTGCTGGCCACCGACCAGTCGGCCGCGGCCGTCGCCTCGGCGGAGGCCACGCTGGCCGCCAACGGCCTGACCGGCCGGGTGCAGGTCCGCCGGGACGACGCCGCGGCGAGCATCCCCGACGGCAGCATGGACCTGGTGGTCTGCAACCCGCCGTTCCACCTGGGCGTCGCCGTGCACACCGGCGTTGCCGAGCGGCTGTTCGCCGCGGCGGCCCGGGTGCTGCGGCCCGGCGGGGAGTTCTGGTGCGTCTACAACTCACACCTCCCGCACCGGGACACGCTGCGGCGGCTGGTCGGGCCCACCCGGCAGGTCTCGCGCGACCCGGTCTTCACCGTCGCGGTGTCCACCCGGCGGTGACGCGGGGCTTCTGCCCCTGGTCGCCGTCCCGGCTCCGGGCCATCCTCGCCGGGCATGACGATTTCGGCCGGCCCGGAGCCGGTGGACATGGCCGATCGACTGCTGGCGGCGTTGCTGGGCTCCTACGAGGTCGCAGCGGTCGCCCTGGGGGCGCGGCTGGGCTGGTACCGCGCCCTTGCCGACGCGGGTGAGCTGGACGCCGCGGAGCTCGCCGAGCGCTCGGGGACCGATGCTCGTTACGCCCGTGAGTGGCTGGAACACCAGGCGGTGTCGGGCTACCTGACGGTGGACGACGTCTCCGCCCCTCCCGGCCAGCGGCGGTACAGCCTGCCCGAGGCGCACCGGCGCGTGCTCGTCGATGAGCTGGACCCCGGGTACATGACGCCGCTGGCCACGTTCACCGCCGCCGCGGTGCGCGCGGTGCCCGAGCTGACCGAGACCTACCGGGGCCGGGGCTGGCGGCGGTCAGCAGAAGCCGGGCGTGCCCAGCCAGGCGACCGCCGCCTGCGGGACGTCGTCGCGCAGCACGCTGCCCTCGATCAGCCCGTAGGGCCGGTCGTCGGCGTGGTAGACCACCGGGCCCGGACCCTCCAGGTCGTTGTCCAGCCCGAAGGCCGACAGGTCCTGCAGGAAGTGGTGCTTGTTCGGCATCGACATCCGCACCTCGGCGACCTGGGGGTGCGCCTCGAGCACCGCCTCGCCCATCGCGTACAGCGACTGCTGCAGAGCCAGGGAGTGGGTGCCGGCGAAGGTCTCCAGCAGCGTCGTCCGGACGCCGGTGAACAGTGCGTCGAAGTCCAGGTCGGTGCCTGTGTACCGCCAGCGGGCGGTGACCGCGGTGGCCAGCACGCGGTCCCGGGTCTCGGGCAGGGTCGTGTACCGGTCGCGGGGGAAGCCCCAGAACTCCGAGCCGGTGGTCTTGAGGACGACGAGGTCGCTGAGCCCGGCCAGCACGTGCAGATCGCCCCCATCGGCGGTGACCACCGCCGTCCGCACCTCGCCGCCGGCCCGCTGGAAGGCGTGGTCGTGCGGCTGCCCGGCGACGCTGATCCGGTTCCAGCCGTAGGACTCCACGGCCACCCGGGCGCCGCTGATCCACTCGTAGGCGCCGGTGAAGTGCCGGGCCAGCCGCCGCGCGAAGGCCTCCGGGGAACCGACGCCGTCCCGGGCGAAGGCGAACACGGTGTTCTTCTGCGCGTCGGTGGTGAGCACGTGGGCGTTGTCGCCGGCGGTGTGCGCCGCCGCGAAGTCGCCGCGCAGGCTGGCGGAGACGTTGAGGTCGACCAGCGAGTGCCGCGCGGTCGACCGGTCGACCGCGACCACGCGGACCTCGGCCTTTCCGTACTGGTGGGGTCCGAGCACGATGGCCATGGCGGTGAGCCTCTCCGGTCGACGTTGCTGGGATGGTGCACGGCCTTTCTCAGCTGCCCCGGTAGGTGGAGTAGGCGAACGGGGACAGCAGCAGGGGCACGTGGTGGTGCTCGGCAGGCTCGCGGACGGCGAAGGTGAGCACCACCTCCGGGTAGAACGTCTCCCGGCCCGCGGCGGCGAACCAGTCGCCGGTGCCGAACACCAGCCGGTGCGCGCCCGCCCCGGTAGCCCCCTCGACCAGCCGGCAGCGGCCGTCGGCGTCCGTCGTCCCCTGTCCCAGCAGCTCGTCCCCGGCGAACAGTGCGACGGCGACCCCGGCCGCCGGCCGGCCGGTCACCGAGTCGAGGACATGGGTGCTCACGCTCATGGGGTGACGATCCCGCGTACCCGCAGACCCGTGATCTGCGCCAGCTGCTCGGTCACCTCGGCGCGCTCGTCCTCGGGTGAGTTCTCCAGCCGGCGGCGCAGCTCGGCGAGCATCTCCGCGGCCGACCGCCCCGCGGCCCGGACGAGGAAGACCTGGTCGAAGCGCTCCTCGTAGGCGCGGTTGCCGTCGACGACGGCCGCCCGCAGCTCGGCGTCCGCAGCGCCCATCCCGCTCTGCTCCTGCCGGGACGCCGCCGCCTCGGCCGAGGAGCCCGCCACCCGGTCGCCGATCCGCGGGTGGGCGGCCAGCGCCGCCGCCACCTCCTCCCAGGGCAGCGCGCGGCTGACCTCCTCCGCCCGGGCGACCAGCGCGTCGGCGTCCGGGTAGGGCCGTCCCGCGGCGACCGCGGCGGCGAAGGACGGCGCGGCGTTGCACGCGCGCAGCACCTCCTCGGCCCGCTCGGCCGGCTCGGCGTTGAAGCTCTCCAGCTGGGGATCCGGCACGGCTGAGAGGATGCCAGCCCCGCACCCGGACCCCCAGGGGGAACAGTGGTCGACGAGCGCGTCCTGACCGAGCTCGACCGGCGGCTGGCGCCGGTGGACGCCGCCCGGGCGGCTGCCTACCCGGGGGAGTCGCCGGCCCGCCAGCCGGTGCACACCTGCTACGTCCCTGCCGACGCGGTCGTCCCCGGCCTGACCACCGCGTGGGGGGGCGCCGCGCTGGCCGCCCTGGACGAGCACGGGCTGCCCGAGCTCGGCCTGCCGGCGGCGCTGGTGGCCGAGGTGCTGCCCCGGGTGCGCGCCAAGCTGGCCGCCGAGCCGGTGGAGGACCTGCGCGTGGACGCCGAGGACGGCTACCTCGGCGGCCCCGACGCCGAGGACGGCGACGTCTCGCGCGCGGCGGCCGTGCTGGCCGCCGAGACCGGGCTGCCGCCCTACCTCGGGGTGCGGGCCAAGTCGCTGGAGGGCCCGACCCGGCGCCGCGGCGTCCGCTCGCTCGACCTGTTCCTGGGCGGCCTGGCCGGCGCCGGCCGCGAGCGCGCCATCGTCACGCTGCCCAAGGTGACCGACGTCGAGCAGGTCGCCGCCTTCCTGCCGGTGCTCGACGCCCTGGAACAGGCCCACGGCCTGGGTCTGACCCTGGAGCTGCAGGTGGAGACCCCGCAGGCGGTGCTGGGGGCCGACGGGACGACGACGCTGGCCCGGATGCTGCACGCCGGTGCCGGCCGGGTCACCGGGCTGCACTACGGCACCTACGACTACAGCGCCTCCCTCGGCATCGCCGCGGACCACCAGTCCTCCGACCACCCGGCGGCCGACGCCGCCAAGCAGGCCATGCAGGTCGCGGTGGCCGGCACCGGCGCGCGGGCGGTCGACGGCTCGACCAACGTGCTCCCCGTCGGCGACACCGCCGCGGTGCACGCGGCCTGGCAGCTGCACGCCCGGCTGGTCCGCCGGGCCCTGGAACGCGGCTTCTACCAGGGATGGGACCTGCACCCGGCCCAGCTGGTGACCCGCTACGTGGCCACCTATGCCTTCTTCCGGGCGGCGCTCCCCGCCGCCGCGGCCCGGCTGGACGGCTATGTGCACAAGGTGGCCGGCGGCGTGCTGGACGAGCCGGCCACCGCGCGGGCGCTGGCCACCGTGGTGCTCCGCGGACTGGACTGCGGCGCGCTCGACGGCGGCGAGGTCGCCGCCGCCACCGGCCTGGACCGCACCGAGCTGGACCGGCTGGCCGGGCGGCGCCCCGCAGCGTGAGGCGTCGCCGTCCCCGGTCGGCGACACGCCGGACCACCGCTGGCTGTGAGCGTTATCAGGTACGGAAAGCCCAGGCCAGCGGCCTGACGACGCGGCCAGGGAGCAGGCCGGCGGACGCTCGGGAGGAAGGTGGGAGCAGACTGCACAGGCGCGTGCTTGAGAATGCGACGAGTTCGGTGAGCGCGTCATCCTGTCGAGAGGTCCCCCTGTGGTCGGAGGTCAGCGTCCTGGCGGTGCCAGCGCTGCCCTGGTAGTAGCGGGCGGGGCCTGTCGGCACACCCACGCCGCGGCCGTCGTCGGGTCGCCGGCTGAGGTGCTCACCGCGGCGGTGCCCTTCCTGGACGCCGGGCTGAGCGCCGGGGACCTCGTCGTCCTCTCCTGCCCGCGCGAGCGGAGCGAGCTGCTGCGCCGGGAGCTGGGCGTCCGCGCCACCGGCGTGCAGACCGACACCCGGGTCAGCCTGCTCGACACCCGGGCCCCCGACGCGCTGGTGGTCACGCGCACGCTCCTCGACCGGGCCGTTCACTCCGGGTCGGGCCGGATGCGGGTGGTGGGGGAGACCCGGTTCGGGCCCGCCCCCCGCGACTGGCGTGAGGGTCAGCGCTACGAGTCGGTGGTCAACACCCTGCTGTCCGCCGAGCCGATCGACGCGCTGTGCCTCTACGACCGGCAGCTGCTCCCGGCCGAGGTGGTCGCCAGCGCCACGTCCACCCACCCGGCGCTGGTGGTGGACGGGGTCGCGCGGCCCAATCCGGCCTACCTGGACCCGGCCGACTACCTGGCGCGGTTGCCGCTCCCGCGGGAGTCCTTCGAGGACGGCGACCCGGTCTTCGCGGTGGACGAGGCCCTGGCCCTGGCCGAGCTGCGGCACCAGCTCGCCGCCGCCCTGGCCACCGTGGTCCCCGACCGCGAGCAGCGGGAGGACCTGCACCTGGCGGTCAGTGAGATCGCGGCCAACGCCTTCCGGCACGGGGTGCCGCCGGTCTCGGCCCGGCTGTGGGCGGTCGCGGACCGGCTGGTGTGCACCATCCGTGACCGCGGCACCCGCTACGGCGACGCGCTCGCCGGTTTCCAGCCGGCCCACGGCGCGGACCTCTCCCGCGGCGGGATGGGCCTGTGGCTGGCCCGCAAGCTGTGGGACCACGTCGACCTGCTCCCCAGCCCCGACGGCCTGACCGTCCGGCTCAGCTCAGCCCTGCGCTGACCCGCCCCTGGGCCCCGCCCCACGGGGGGTACCTCATCGCTAAGCTGAGCCCGATGATCGTGGTCACCGCCGCCGGCGGCTCCACCGGGACGGCGGTGGTCCGCGCGCTCCGCGAGCGGGACCTTCCGGTGCGGGCCGTGGTCGCCCGCCGCGGCCGGCGCCCCGAGCTCACCGCGCTGGGTGCCGAGGTGGTCGTCGCCGAGCTGACCGCGCCGATGCAGTGGGCCCGCGTCCTCGCCGGCGCCGAAGCGATGTACCTCATCTGGCCCAACTTCGACCCCGACGAGGCAGAGGGTGCGCCGGCGCTGTTCGCCGAGGCCCGCCGGGCCCGGCTGCCGCGGCTGGTCTACCACTCGGTGCTGCGCCCGCAGCTGCGGGGAATGCCGCACCACGCGGCCAAGGACCGCGCCGAGGAGGCCCTCGACACGAGCGGACTGCCCTCCTGGCGGGTCCTGCAACCCTGCGCGTACGCCGACAACCTCGACGCGCAGCTCCCGGAGGTGGCCCGGACGGGCGTACTGCGCAGCCTGTGGGGCCTCCGGGGAGCGCAGTCGCTGGTCGACCTGCGGGACGTCGCCGAGGCCGCCGCGGTGCTGCTGACCGAGGACGGGCTGGACGGCGGGACGTTCGAGGCAGCCGGGCCGGAGGCGTTGACCGCTCCCCGGCTGGCCGAGCTCATCGGCGCCCGGCTGGGCCGGGAGGTCGCCGCGGACGACGTCATCCCGGGCGGGGAGGTGCCCAGCGCGTACGCCGCCCGCTGTGCCCGCAGCATGTTCGACCACTACCGCGCGCACGGCTTCGCCGGCAGCCCGCGGGTGCTCACCACCCTGCTCGGCCGCCCGCCGCGCACCTATGCCGAGCACCTCGTCGACGTGCTCGTTCCGGAGGTGCAGACATGAGCGGGCCGGCGGGTGAGGACGCCCTGGACCTGATCATCGAGCAGTGGGGCCGGGAACGGCCCGACCTGGACTGCTCCCCGATGGGCGTGATCGGCCGGATCACCCAGCTGCAGCGGGAGGTGTTCCTCGCCCAGCGGGCCACCTTCGCCCGGCACGGGTTGGACGCGCCGTCCTTCGACGTGCTGGCGGCGCTGCGCCGGGCCGGGCCGCCGTACCAGCTCACCCCCACCGCGCTGATGCGCACGGCGCTGGTCACCTCCGGGGCGATCACCCAGCGACTGGACCGGCTGGAGGAGAAGGGATTGATCACCCGCGGGCGGAGCGAGGCCGACGGGCGGGCGGTCGTGGTCTCGCTGACCGATGCGGGCCGGACGGCGCTGGACGCCGCGCTGCCCGACCACCTGGAGACCGAGCGGGGCATGCTGGCCGGGCTGTCGGCCGACGAGCAGGTCCAGCTGGCCGGCCTGCTGCGCCGGTTCCTGGTCGCGCTGGGGCGAGTGCCGCAGGAGCCCTGAGGGCTCAGTTCCCGCCGTCGTCCGGATGGCGGCGGTCGATGATCGTGAAGCGGTGCCACAGCCCGCTGAGCTGCAGCGGGCGGGTGACCGCGGGGTTCTGCACCACCAGGGCCAGCTCGATGCCCCGCGGGTGGCCCATCTTCTGCAACTGCACCAGGGCGGCGATGCCGGCGGAGTTGATGAACGTCACGGCGCAGACGTCGACCACCACCCGGTGCAGGGGGTTCCCGCTCAGCATCAGGTCGGTCATCGCCCGGACCATGGGACGCCGGGCGCTGTCGGTGAGCTCACCGACGACGGTGATCTGTGCGGTGTCGCCGTGCTCGGTGCAGGTCACCTCGACGTTCGGCGCCGGATCGTCGGTGGCCTGTGACGCCCCGCCCAGGGGAGGCTGCTCCATGACCGGGAGATGCCCGGTCGGCGGCCGGTTCATGCCTGGCAGGCGTACGGTTGAGAACTCAACCGTTTGTCCCGAGGAGCTGTCGCGTGTCCCGTCCCGTCCTGCAGGTGGTCGCCGCCAGCACCCGTCCCGGCCGCAAGGGCATCGCCGTCGCCCGCTGGGTGGCGCAGCTGGCCGAGCAGCACGGCGGGTTCGACGTCGAGCTGGTGGACCTCGCCGAGGTCGCGCTGCCGGTCTTCGACGAGCCGAACCACCCCCGGATCCAGCAGTACACGCACCAGCACACCAAGGACTGGAGCGCGACGGTCAGCCGCGGCGACGCCTTCGTCTTCGTGACCCCGGAGTACAACCACTCGTTCCCGGCCGCGTTGAAGAACGCGCTGGACTACCTCAACGTCGAGTGGGCGGACAAGGCGGCCGCGCTGGTGTCCTACGGCGGCGTGTCCGCGGGCCTGCGCGCCGCCGCCGCGCTCAAGCCGGTGCTCAGCGCGCTGCGCATGGTGCCGGTCGTGGAGGCCGCCACCATCCCGTTCTTCCAGCAGTTCCTCACCGACGACGACCGGTTCGTGCCCAACGAGCAGCTCGAGGCCGGCGGCAAGGCGATGCTCGACGAGCTGCTGCGGCTGACCTCCGCGCTGCGGACGCTGCGCCCCGCCGTCGCCTGAGCTCCGCCCGGCACCCTCCGGGGTCAGAGGTGGACCGGCTGCCCGGTCGCCTCCAGCACCGAGAGCCACAGGTCACCGTGCGGGTCGACCTGGCTGCGGCTGCCGGTGGCCTGGGCGATCGGCAGGTGTACGAACCGGCCGTGCCAGCGGGCGACGACGGTGGCCGTCCGCCCGGCCATGGCCGCGTGCACCGCGGCCTGCGCCAGCCGGGTGCAGTAGACGCTGTCGTGCGCGTTGGCCGGGACGCTCCGGATGGCGTATCCGGGGTCGACGTAGCGGAGGCTGAGCTCCCGGCCGCTCTCCTGCACGTGGGCGGTGATCCGGTCGCGCAGCAGGGCTCCGATGTCGTGCAGCCTGGTGTTGCCGGAGGGGTCCCGGGCCTCCGGCCGGTCGGAGAACAGGTCCTGCCCCGCTCCCTCGGCGACGACGACCACGGCGTGCCCCTGCCGGTCGAGCACCCGCACCACATGGTCCAGGATGCCGTCCGGGCCGGCCAGCACGGTGGGCACCTCGGGGACCAGCACGACGTCCACGGCCTCGCTGGCCAGCGAGGCGTAGCTGGCGATGAAGCCGGAGTGGCGGCCCATGAGCTTGATCAGGCCGATGCCGTGAGGGGTCGAGCGCGCTTCGGTGTGCGCGGCCCGGATCGACTCCGCGGCGCGGCTGAACGCGGTCTGGAAGCCGAAGCTGGCGTCGATCCAGGGGATGTCGTTGTCGATGGTCTTCGGGATCCCGACGACGGCGAG
>JAOPUQ010000442.1 GCA_025963425.1 Modestobacter sp.
CGTGCCCGGCACCCCGCTGCGGCCCTCGCCGGTGTTCGCCGCGCCCTACCACCTCGGTGACCAGCCTCCGGGCTGGCAGGGCGCCGACGGCTACGCCCGGCCGGACAACCCGACCCTGCGGGTGTTCGAGCGGGCCGTCGGTGAACTGGACGGCGGCGACTGCCTGTCCTTCGCCACCGGCATGGCGGCGATCAGCTCCGCGGTGCTGGCCGTCGTCCGGCCCGGGGACCGCGTGGTCCTGCCCTCGGACGGCTACTACGCGACCCGGGTGCTCGCCCGCGACGAGCTGGAACGGTTCGGTCTGCAGGTCGACCTGATCCCGACGCTGGAGATCGAGGACGTCGCGGCCCGCGGTGACCTGGACGGCGCCCGGCTGGTGCTGCTGGAGACGCCGAGCAACCCGCGGCTGGAGATCTGCGACATCGCCGCCGTCGCCCGGGCCACCTCGGCCGCGGGCGCGGTCCTCGCGGTGGACAACACCACGGCGTCCCCGATCGGGCAGCGGCCGCTGGCGCTGGGCGCCGACGTCACCATCGGGGCGGACACCAAGGCGCTGACCGGGCACAGCGACGTCCTGCTCGGGCACGTGAGCACGGCCCGCACCGAGACCGGACGGGAGCTCTACACCCGGATCGCGGCCTGGCGGAAGACCACCGGCAACACCCCGGGTGCCTTCGAGGCGTGGCTGGGCCACCGCTCCATGGGCACGCTGGACCTGCGGCTGGCCCGGCAGGCCGCCAACGCCGCGGCGATCACCGAGCTGCTCGCCGGACACCCCGCGGTCAGCGGCGTCCGGTGGCCGTGGCGGCCGCAGGACCCCTCCTACGCCCTGGCGCAGCGGCAGATGCTGCGGCCCAACGGTGTGGTCTCCGCCGAGCTCGCCGACGAGGAGGCCGTGCTGCACCTGGTCCGCAGCAGCCGGTTCTTCGTGGCCGCGACCAGCTTCGGTGGCATCCACACCACCGTCGACCGGCGCGCCCAGTGGGGTGGGGACGCCGTCCCGGAGGGCTTCGTGCGCTTCTCCTGCGGCATCGAGGACACCGCTGATCTGGTCGCCGACCTCACCCAGGCCCTCGGTTAGGGTCGGCGGCGATGAGCGGGGCGAGCAAGCTGAGGGTCGCTGTCGTCTTCGGAGGGCGGAGCGCGGAGCACGCGATCTCCTGCGTCTCCGCCGGGAGCGTGCTGGCCGCGCTGGACCCGGACCGCTACGAGGTGGTGCCCGTGGGCATCACCCGGGAGGGGCGCTGGGTGCTGACCGACGGTGATCCGAGCCGGCTGGCGATCACCGGGGGCGCGCTGCCCGAGGTCTCCGCGGGAACCGCCGTGTCGCTGGTCGGCGACCCGGCCGGCCGCGGCCTGGCCGTGCTGGAGGCCGGCCAGGGTATCGGCCGGCTGACCGAGGTGGACGTGGTCTTCCCGGTGCTGCACGGCGCCTACGGCGAGGACGGCACCATCCAGGGCCTGCTGGAGATGTCCGGGCTGCCCTACGTCGGCTCCGGCGTCTTCGCCAGCGCGGCGTCGATGGACAAGGAGTTCACCAAGAAGCTCCTCACCGCCGCCGGCATCCCCCAGGGCGACCACGTCGTTCTCCGCGACGCCGCCGGTGCGCTGCGCGCCGATCCCGACCTGCTCGACGAGGCGGCGCGCGCGCGACTCGGCCTGCCGGTGTTCGTCAAGCCGTCGCGGGCCGGCTCCAGCATCGGCATCACCAAGGTGACCGACTGGGCGCAGTTCCCCGAGGCGGTCGCCACGGCCGCGGCGATCGACCCGAAGGTCATCGTGGAGGCCTCCGTCCCCGGCCGGGAGGTCGAGTGCGGCGTCCTGGCCGGCGTCGACGGTGGCCTGCCCGAGGCGAGCCTGCCGGCGGAGATCCGGCTGCGGCCGGGCACCGACTGGTACGACTTCGACGCCAAGTACCTCGAGGACGCCGTCGAGTTCGACGTCCCCGCCGACCTCACCCCGGCCCAGATCGCCGCGGTGCAGGAGATGTCCCGCCGGGCCTTCCTGGCCATGGACTGCCGCGGCCTGGCCCGGGTCGACTTCTTCCTGGCCACGGACCCCGCCACCGGCGAGGACCGGCTGGTGGTCAACGAGGTCAACACGATGCCCGGCTTCACCCCGATCTCGATGTTCCCGCGGATGTGGGCGGCCTCGGGGGTGTCCTACCCCGAGTTGGTGGACCGGCTGGTGGCCAGCGCCCTGGGTGCCGCCGGACTGATCGGTGCCGGTCCGGACGGTGGCCACCGGACCTCCCGATGACCGCCGGATGACGTCGCGGGACCTGCACGGCGCCGTGCTGGGTGCGCTGGTGCTCGCCGTCGCGGCCTGCACCGGGTGCGCCGCGGCGGAGGACGGGCAGCCGGGGGCGGCGGCCGCGAGCAGCTCCACAGCCGCGACCCCCTCGGCGACCTCGGGTCTGGCGGCGCTGCTGATCACCGACGTCCCGTCCGGGCTGCCGCGGGTGCCGGACGACGAGCTGGACCCACCGGCGGGCCGGAAGTCGATCGAGGACGTCGCCGGGTACGCGCCCGACGCCGACCACCAGCGTCAGGTGCTGGAGGACTACGGCTACCAGTGGGGCTGGGAGCGGTTCTGGCGCACCGGGGACCAGCTGACCAGCGTCTTCCTCGACCAGTTCGGCACCTCGGACGGCGCGGCGGCCTACGCCGACGACCTGACCCGCAACGACGCGGAGTACTACGGCGGTGTACCCGACGGCGACCCGGCCGGGCTGCCCGCGGGCTGCACGCTGCTGGCGGTCGATGCCCCGGACCCCGTGGTCGGGCTGGCCGGCCCGGCGGCGTTCGCCTGGTGCGCCTCCGGGGTGTTCACCGTGTCGGTCGCCGCGGTCTCCACCAGCCCGGCGGCGGCCCGCGCCGAGGTCGAGGCGGTCACCGCCCAGCAGCTGGACCGCCTGCCCGGCGCCTGAGCCCGCCGCCCTGCCGCCCATGGCCCCGCGCCCGGGCTGCCCCCTCGGACGTTCCCGCGGGAACGCCCGCCTGCCCCCTACCGGTCCCGATCGCCCGCTGACCTGCGGTTCTGTCGTACCCCCGCCTTCGCCGCCGGTCGGCTGTCCTACTCCAAGGTCCGGGCGATCACCCGGGTCGCCGACCCGGACACCGAGGTGGAGCTCGTCGAGCTGGCCGCCCACGCCGCGGCCTCGCAGGTCGAACGGGTGGTGCGCGCCTGGCGCCGGGCCGACGAGGTCGATGCCGGCCGGGTGGCCGAGCGCCGGGCGTTCGCCTGGTCCTGGGACGCCGACGGGATGCTCTCGCTGCACGTGCGGCTGGACGCCGAGCAAGGCGCGGCGTTGCTCGGCCACGCGCGCGCTGGACGCCGGCCGGGTGGTCGTGTCCGGTGTCGGCGCCCTCGACGGGCAGCAGCGCGTGACCGTCGTGGGGGCCGGTTCGACGAGACGGGCGGGGCGACCACGGTGGGGACCGTCACGCTGCCGGCGATCGAGGTCGCGCCGCCTCCGGGCGACCTGCCCCGCCGGCGCTGACCATCGTCCCGCCGGGGATCGCGACCAGCTCCTCGTGGCCGTGCAGATCACTGCGCTGGTGACCGGGCGGGCCGGGGGACCCGGTCACGTCCGCGGAGGAGGACCGGATCGCGGCGGCGCTGACCCTGGTGTCGCCGGGGGTGGCCGTCAGCGTCGAGCGCGGCTGGGCCGACGATCTGGCGACGCCGCGTGCCGTGCTCGCCGGACCAGGCGCGGCGCTGGTGCTCATCGCCACCTTCACCGCGACCGGACTCGCTCTCGCCGACGCCCGTCCGGACTTCGCCACCCTGGCCGCGGTCGGCGCCGCACCGCGGACCCGCCGGCGGATGGCGATGGGCTCGGCGGCGGTGGTCGGGGGAAGCGGCGCCGTGCTGGGCCTGCTCGTCGGCCTGGCCCCGGGCATCGCGGTCAGCCTGCCCCTGACCACCGACGGTTACGTCAACGGAGTGGCCGAGCACGTGCTCGATCTCCCGGGGGCGCTACCGGGCGCCGCCGCGCTGGCCGTACCCCTGCTGGCGATGGCGGTCACCGGGCTCGCCGTCCGCTCCCGGCTGCCGATGGAGCGCCGGCGCGGCTGACGGCTGGGCAGGCGCCGGCTCAGCCGCCGGGGACCGGCTCGGTGTAGGGCAGGGCGGTGGCGATGATCGGGCTCAGCGCGGTCGGGAGGGCGCTGTCGGCGCTGGCCGGGACCCGGACCTCGACCGGCACGGTGCGGTCCACCGTCGTCCAGACGACGGTCTCCGGGTCGCTGGTGTCCACGAACCACTGCACGCCGCTGACGACGAGGGTGGCCGCGTCGGCGACGAAGCCGGCCGGCGGGGCGACGCCGCAGACCAGCACCACCGCGGGGTCACCCCAGGCATAGGCGTAAGGGGAGTCCGAACGGACCATCCGGGAGTCCTCCCCGGCCAGCTCCAGCGGCAGCTGCCCCATCAGCACCGGGCATGCCAGCTCGGCGGCGGGGGTCACCTCGGGGGTGTCCACCTCGACCGGCGGCAGGTCGCCGCGCGGTGCGGCCGTCGTCCCGTCGACGTCCGCGACCGGCCCGCCACCGTCGTGGCCCCCACGGACGACGTTGATCAGCACGACCAGGGTGATCACCACCGGGACGACGAGGGCAGCCGCCAGCAACGCCGCCCGGCGCAGCACCGGGTCGGTGCCGGGCCGGGGGTCCGGCGGGGGAGGAGCGGTGCTCAGGGCGTCAGATGTTCACGACGGGGCAGGTCAGCGTCCGGGTGATCCCGTCCACCGACTGCACGCGTGCGACGACCAGCCGGCCGAGCTCGTCGACGGTGCCGGCCTCGGCGCGCACGATCACGTCGTAGGGACCGGTGACGTCCTCGGCCTTGGTCACCCCGGCGATCTCTCCGATGGCCGCGGCGACCGCGGCTGCCTTGCCGACTTCGGTCTGGATGAGGATGTAGGCGTGGACCACGGGCTGACCTTCCTCGGGCGTCACCGATCCGGCAACGGCTGGGGGCACGACCGGCCTGCCGTGCGGCGGGCCGACCGGCAACGTACCCCAGCAGGGCGGGGTGACCGGTGACTCGTCCCCGTCCCCTGGTGCCCACGCCGGACCTGGCGGACAGCGTCGGGGTGGTCGGCGAGTTCGGGGTCATCGCCCGGGTGCTGGCCCGGTCGGGTACCGCGGCGCTCGCCGACGTCGGCCCCGGTGACGACGCCGCGGTCCTCCGCACCCCCGACGGCCGGGTGGTGGCCTGCACCGATGTCCTGGTCGAGGGGCGGCACTTCCGCCGCGACTGGTCCTCCGGGGCCGACGTCGGCCACAAGGCCGCCGCCGCCAACCTCGCCGACGTCGCCGCGATGGGGGCGGTCCCGACCGCGCTGCTGGTCGGGCTGGCCTGCCCGGCCGACACCCCGGCGGCCTGGCTGGAAGAGGTCGCGGACGGGCTGGCGGCCGAGTGCGCCCCGTTCGGCGCCGCCGTCGTCGGCGGCGACACCGTCGCGAGCGCCCCGGACTCCTCGGCCGTCGTGCTGTCGGTGACCGCGCTGGGCGACCTCGGCGGGCGGGCGCCGGTGACCCGGGCCGGCGCCCGCCCCGGCGACGTCGTGGCGGTAGCCGG
>JAOPUQ010000205.1 GCA_025963425.1 Modestobacter sp.
TCTCCAGCACGATGCGCTGGACGTTGTTCTCCGGCTGCGCCTCGGTCAGGCCCAGCGAGTTGACCTGCACCCCGTAGCGGAAGCGGCGGTGCTTGGGGTCGGTCACCCCGTAGCGCTCGGCGGTCAGCTCGTCCCAGAGCTGGCCGAAGGCGCGCATCTTGCACATCTCCTCGACGAAGCGGACGCCCGCGTTGACGAAGAAGGAGATCCGGGCGACGACCTCGCCGAAGCGCTCCTGCGGCACCTGCCCGGAGTCCCGCACCGAGTCCAGGACGGCGATGGCGGTGCTCATCGCGTAGGCGATCTCCTGCACCGGCGTCGCCCCGGCCTCCTGCAGGTGGTAGCTGCAGATGTTGATCGGGTTCCACTTCGGCATGGCGGTGACGGTGTAGGCCACCATGTCGGTGATCAGCCGCATGCTCGGCGCCGGCGGGAACACGTAGGTGCCCCGGGACAGGTACTCCTTGATGATGTCGTTCTGCGTCGTCCCGCCCAGCTCGGCGATGTCGTGCCCGTGCTCCTCGGCCACCACCTGGTAGAGCGCGAGCAGCCACATGGCGGTGGCGTTGATCGTCATCGACGTGTTCATCTCGTCGAGCGGGATGCCGTCGAAGAGGGCCCGCATGTCCCCGACGTGGGTGACCGGGACGCCGACCTTGCCGACCTCCCCGACGGCGAGCTCGTCGTCGGGGTCGTAGCCGGTCTGGGTGGGCAGGTCGAAGGCGACCGAGAGACCGGTCTGCCCCTTCGACAGGTTGCGCCGGTACAGGGCGTTGGACTCGGCCGGCGAGGAGTGGCCGGCGTAGGTGCGCATGACCCAGGGACGGTCGCGCTCCTTCGGCGATGAAGGGAACGGCATGCCAGCGGAGTCTAGGGCGGTTACCAGCCAGTAGCCATGGGGGCCGGTCCCTTCGGCGGTGGCACACTCGCACAAGAGCCTCGGCCGTCCCGACCGGGGCTGCCGAACCAGCCCAGGGGGTCCGCGTGCCCATCGACGCCGGGAGCCTGCACTACGCCGTCGGACCGGCGATCGCCGTGGTCATGGTCGGGCTGATCGCGCTGTTCCTGCGCTGGGCGTTCTCCTCCTCGCCGAGCTCCGGCAGCCTCGGGGACGCCGAGGGGCTGCTGACGCCGGTCGCCTCGCTCACCCGCCGGGAGTCGGCACTGGCGCTGCGCGCGGTGCTGTCCGACGCCGGGATCCGGTCCACGCTGCGGGACCCCGCGCCGCACCGGACGGACGTGCTGGTCTTCCTCGAGGACGCCGAGCGCGCCCGCGCGCTGGCGATGTCCTTCCGCGACGGCTGACCCCGGCCGCGCGGCCCGAAGGTCAGCCCGGGCGCTCGGTCCGCTCGATCGTGACCCCCACGCCGCGCAGCTGCTGGGCGAAGTCGGGGTAGCCGCGGTCGATGTGCCGGACGTCCTGGACCTCGGTGACACCGTCGGACAGCAGGCCGGCCAGCACCAGCCCGGCGCCGGCCCGGATGTCGGTGGCCAGCACCGGGGCGCTGGAGAGCCGCTCGCGGCCGCGCACCACCGCATGGTGGCCGTCGATGCGCACGTCGGCGCCGAGCCGGACCAGCTCGTTGACGAACATGAACCGGCCCTCGAAGACGTTCTCGGTGATCAGCGCCGTGCCGGTGGAGACCGCCGCCAGCGCCACCGCCATCGGCTGCAGGTCGGTCGGGAAGCCCGGGAAGGGCAGGGTGACGACGTCCACGCCACGCGGTCGCTCGTCCATGGCCACCCGCACGCCGTCGGGTCGGGACTCGACGGTGGCCCCGGCGGTGACCAGCTTGTCCAGCGGCACCGCCAGGTGCTCGGCGACCGCCCGCTCGATGAACACGTCGCCGCGGGTCATCACGGCACCGATGGCCCAGGTGCCGGCCACGATCCGGTCCGGCACCGTCGTGTAGGCCACCGGCTGCAGCTCGGGCACGCCCTCGACGGTGATCGTCGAGGTGCCCGCGCCGTCGATCCGGGCGCCCATCGCGATGAGCATCCGGCACAGGTCGCTGATCTCGGGCTCACGGGCGGCGTTGTCGACGATCGTGGTGCCCTCGGCGAGCACCGCGGCCATCACCAGGTTCTCGGTGGCCCCGACGGAGGGGAAGTCCAGCCAGATCGAGGTGCCGACCAGCTTGGGCGCCGTGGCGATGAGGAAGCCGTGCTCGTTGACCACGGTGGCGCCCAGCCGCTCGAGGCCGGCGATGTGCATGTCCAGGCCGCGCGAGCCGATCGCGTCCCCGCCGGGCAGCGCGACCTTCGCCGTCCCCAGCCGGGCCACGAGTGGGCCCAGCACGCTGATCGAGGCACGCATCCGGCGGACCAGGTCGTAGTCGGTCTCGCTGGAGGGCTGCTCCGGGACGTCGATGTGCACCCGGCCGCCGCCGCCACTGCCGGCCGGGTAGCGCTCGAAGTCGACGCCGCAGCCCAGCCGGCGCAGCACCTCGCTCATGATCTCCACGTCGAGGATGTCCGGGACCTCCTCGAGGGAGGTCCGGCCGGTGGCCAGCAGGGCGGCGGCCATCAGCTTCAGCGCGCTGTTCTTCGCGCCCGTCACCCGGACCCGACCTCGCAGCGACGCACCACCGGTCACCGAGAAGCAGTCCACCGCACCAGCGTAGAGGCGTCCGCCCGAGAGCCCATCGAGCACCGGCCACCCACGGCGGCCAACTCGTCCTAGGCTCGGCAGCATGACCGTCCGGCTCACCCGCATCTACACCAAGACCGGCGACGCCGGCCAGACCCACCTGGGCGACATGAGCCGGGTGACCAAGACCGACCCCCGGCTCGTCGCCTACGCCGACGTCGACGAGACCAACAGCGTCGTCGGGGTGGCCGTGGCCCTGGGCGCGCCCTCCCCCGAGCTGGCCGATCTGCTGCGCAGCGTGCAGAACGACCTGTTCGACGTGGGGGCGGACCTCTCCACCCCGGTGACCGACTCCCCGGCGCACCCGCCGCTGCGGATCACCCCGGCATACACCGAGCGGCTCGAGGCGGCCTGCGACGCGGCCAACGAGCAGCTGCCGACGCTGACGTCGTTCGTGCTGCCCGGTGGCACGGCGCTGGCCGCGCTGCTGCACCAGGCCCGCACCGTCGCCCGGCGGGCCGAGCGCAGCGTGTGGTCGTTGCTGGCCGTCGAGGCCGAGCGCACCAACCCGGAGACCGCCCGCTACCTCAACCGGCTCTCGGACCTGCTGTTCATCCTGGCCCGGGCGGCCAACCCCGACGGCGACGTGCTCTGGGAGCCCGGCGCGCACAGCGGGGTGCACGCCCAGCGGGCGGCGCAGGCGGAGCAGAAGGGCTGACAGCCGGGCGGTCGATCGGCGGAGCCGCCCTACCTGTCGATCGGCGGGGCCGACTCGATCCAGGACAGGAAGCCGGTCACCGTGGAGAGGTCCATGGCGAGCTCCTGCGGGCCCGCTCCGGTCCGGCAGGTCAGCACGACGCTCTCGGTGGGGAGGGCCAGGTCCTCACCCGTGGGGCGCCGGCGGGCGTCGACGTGGAACTCAGAGCGGCACAGCCGCTGGTTGGGCCGCACCGACAGCGACAGCGCGCGGTACCAGAGCAGGGTGTCACCCGAGTACCAGGCCACACCGACGGCCCAGCGGGGCGTGCCGGCCGGGCGCAGCCACATGGTGACCGCGCCCAGGCCGGAGAGCAGGAAGCGCCGGCGCAGCAGAAAGGCAGCGACCAGGGCAACGATCAGCAGTCCGACGAGGACCAGGACGACGGTGGTCACCGGGTCTACAGCCGCCGGGCCTATCGGGACCGAGGCGTCTCAGGCGTCCTGACCGGCGGCCCGGAGGCGCGACTGCGCGCGACGGCCCGCAGCGAGCGCCTCGGGGTCGTCGTCCCCGGCCTGCTCGGCGCGGCGCAGTGCCTCACGGGCCCGCTCCACGTCGATCTCGCTGGCGATCTCCGCGGTCTCGGCGAGGATGGACACGCCCCGCTCGGTGACCGAGAGGAAGCCACCGTGGGCGGCGACGACGAGCTCCTCGCCGGACTCGGGGCGGATGCGCACCACGCCACCGGGCGCCAGCTCACCGAGCAGGGGGGCGTGCCCGGGCAGGACGCCGAGCTCACCTTCGGTGGTACGGGCGATGACCATGCTGGCCGCGCCGGACCAGATCATCCGCTCCACGGCCACGAGCTCGACCTGCAGGGTCGCCACGTCACTCCTCGGTGTCCACCGCGCCGGCGAGGGTGAGCCGGCGGGTGCGGGTTCGCCGGTCCGGGTGGACACGGCGACGGGTCGGTGCGCAGTCTACCGGCGGGCCGCGCCCCTCCGGGCAGCGCTCCCCCGCAGCGACCGACGGGACGCTCGCAGAGCGACCCATCGGTGGGCCTCAGGCGCTGCGGCGGTAGAGGACCGTCCACCGGCCGACCCGCAACTGCGGGTGCCACACGGTCGAGGCGGGCGCCCACTCGGGGGTGTCGAAAGGCTCGGCCACCAGCTCGAGCGGGGCGTAGGGCGGCCAGCTCCAGTCCAGGGCGTCCGCCTGCGGTCCGCTGGTGGGCAGCAGTACCTGGTCCCGGGTCGTTCGGCGTTCCTCGCTGTGCACGGTGGTTCTCCTGGCCGGACGTCCGCGGTTCGGACGCGCTGATCCGATCATCGACCTGTCCGGAGGGTTCCTTGAGTGCCGTCCGCCTCCGCCACTCGATCAGCTGGCCGGTCGTCGCCCTGTGCGATCAGCCGACCGCCCGCCCGCCCGTTCGTCCGGCGGAACGCCGACGGCCGGGCCCCTCGGAGGAGGGACCCGGCCGCCGGGTGTGCGAGGAGCTGGGGTCAGCTCTTCTTCAGCTTGTCGAAGTTGCGCTCGAGGTCCTCGAGGCCACCGCACATGAAGAAGGCCTGCTCGGGGACGTGGTCGTACTCGCCCACCGTGAGCGCCTTGAACGCCTGCAGGGTCTCCGAGAGCGGGACGTAGGAGCCGGGCTGCCCGGTGAACGCCTCGGCCACGAACATGTTCTGGGAGAGGAACCGCTCGATCCGCCGGGCCCGGTTGACGGTGACCTTGTCCTCTTCACCGAGCTCGTCGATACCGAGGATGGCGATGATGTCCTGCAGCTCCTGGTAGCGCTGCAGGATCCGCTGCACCTCGCGGGCGATG
>JAOPUQ010000458.1 GCA_025963425.1 Modestobacter sp.
AAGAAGAAGTCGCAGATCGACGAGTACCTGGAGTTCTACGGCGGTCCGGGCGCGCAGCACGTCGCCCTGGCCACCAACGACATCATCGGCACGGTCGACGCGCTGCGCGCCGAGGGGGTGGCCTTCCTCGCCACGCCCGACTCGTACTACGAGGACCCCGCGCTCCGGGCGCGGATCGGGGAGGTCCGCGTCCCGATCGAGGAGCTGCAGTCCCGCGGCATCCTGGTCGACCGGGACGAGGACGGCTATCTGCTGCAGATCTTCACCAAGCCCCTCGGTGACCGGCCGACCGTGTTCTTCGAGCTGATCGAGCGGCACGGGTCGCTGGGGTTCGGCATCGGCAACTTCAAGGCCCTCTTCCAGGCCATCGAGCGCGAGCAGCAGCTCCGCGGCAACTTCTGACCCCACCCCGGGCTTTCGGTACCGAAAGTCCGGTGCTTTCGGTACCGAAAGCCCGCACCACCACGAGGATGGAGGAGGGCCCGTGGTTCTGCCGGCACGCCTGGAGCTGGTCCGGCCGGGGCCCGGGCACGTGACGCCGACCTGGCTCGGCCTGCCCGGGTCGAGCCGGCGCGCTGAGTTCGGCCGGTCACCGGCTGGGCTGGGGAGCCACGACGTCGGGCGGCTCGGTGGGCAGGCTCGACGCCATGGTCTGCAGCGCCTCGCCGATCTGGTCGGTCAACCGGCGCAGCGACTCCCGCGCCTGGTCGCGTTGGGAGTGCAGGTCGGCGACCTCCCGCTGCGCCGCCGCGATCCGCCGCGCGGCGACGGCTGCCTCCTGCTCACGCTGTTGCCGCGCCTCCTCCTCGAGCTTCGTCCGCCGGGCCGCGGACTCCTGGTCCAGGCGTTCCCGCGCCTGCACGGCGGCGGCCGCATGCCGCTCACGGTGCTGCCGCGCCTGCTCCTCGAGCTTCGTCCGCCGGGCCGCGGACTCCTGGTCCAGGCGTTCCCGCGCCTGCACGGCGGCGGCCGCCTGCTGCTCGCGCTGCTGCCGCGCCTGCTCGTCCAGCTTCGCCCGCCGGGCCGCGGACTCCTGGTCCAGGCGTTCCCGCGCCTGCGCGGACTCCTGGTCCAGGCGTTCCCGCACCTGCGCGGCCTCGGCGTCGAGCCGCTGCTGCTCGGCGAGCGCGGTGGCCCGGAGCTCCGCTGCCTGCGTCGCGGCCTGCTGCAGCATGTCGGCCGCCTCGGCGCGGACCCGCGCTGCCGCCTCCGTCTCGGCCGCGGCGGTGTCCTGCGCCTCGCGGGCCCGGCGCAGCATCGCGGAGGCGTAGGTCCTCGCCCGGTCGACGAGCTGGTCGGCCTCGGCGGCGCCGGCCGAGGTGAGCGCCGCCGCCTCGTCGGCCGCGAGCTCCAGCATCTGCCCCATCCGGTCGGAGACCCGGAGGACGTCGCGACCGTCCTCGGACCGCTCCAGCTGCCGCCTGGTCCGCTCCAGCTCGGCCGCGCACGCAGCGAAGCGGGCCGCCATCTCGTCGGCCGACCGGCGGGCCGCGCACAGCTCCCGCTCGGCCCAGGACACATAGCTGTCCACCTGCCAGCGGTCGTAGCCCCGCAGCGCGCCCCGGAAGCAGGGCACGAACTCCAGCACGGTGTCGAGATCACCCCGGAGATTGGGTCGGCGCGGCGGCGCGATCGGCTCGTCGACCGCCGGATCGACGTCGGGCTCCGGGGCGTCGGCGACGACGAGGGCATGGGTACGTGCGGACATCTCATTCCCCCCAACCCCCCGTCGTGCCGACCATGGTGGCCCCTGCGTCCCACTCGGCACCAGACCGTCCGGTCTCGTAAGGAAACCGTGACCTGCCGGTGCGGGCGTGCCCACGCACCTGGGAGGGTTTGCGCAGGACGACGGTCGAGCAGGAGGACGGCATGCGGATCAACGAAACGCCCGAGTGGCAGGCCCTGGCCGAGCACCACGTGCGGATCCGCGACGTGCACCTGCGGCAGCTGTTCGCCGAGGACCCGGAGCGGGGCACCGCGCTGACCGTCGCCGCCGGCGACCTCTACCTGGACTACTCCAAGAACCGGCTGACCGGGGAGACCGTGCGGCTGCTGGCGGCCCTCGCCGAGCGGGCGGGCCTGCGCGAACGCACCGAGGCCATGTTCGGCGGCGCGCACGTCAACAGCACCGAGGACCGCGCCGTCCTGCACACCGCACTGCGCGACCCGCGCACGAGCGGGGTCGTGGTCGACGGCCAGGACGTCGCTGCCGACGTGCACGAGGTGCTGGACCGGATGGCCGGGTTCGCCGAGCGGGTGCGCAGCGGGGCGTGGACCGGCCACACCGGCGAGCGGATCCGCACGGTGGTCAACATCGGCATCGGCGGCTCCGACCTCGGCCCGGCGATGGCCTACACGGCGCTGCGCGACTACACCGACCGGTCGATGACCTTCCGGTTCGTCTCCAACATCGACCCGACCGACCTGGCCGAGGCGACGCGGGACCTGGACCCGGCCAGCACGCTGTTCATCGTCTGCTCCAAGACCTTCACCACCCAGGAGACGCTGACCAACGCCACCGAGGCGCGCCGCTGGCTGCTCGAGGGGCTGGGCGGCGACGACGCGGCGGTGGCCAAGCACTTCGTCGCGGTGTCGACCAATGCACAGAAGGTGACCGACTTCGGTATCGACCCGGCCAACATGTTCGGCTTCTGGGACTGGGTGGGCGGCCGCTACTCCTACGCCTCCGCCGTCGGGCTGTCGCTGATGGTGGCCATCGGACCGGAGAGCTTCCGGGAGATGCTCGACGGGTTCCACACCGTCGACGAGCACTTCCGCACCGCGCCCTACGAGGAGAACCTGCCGGCGCTGCTCGGCCTCATCTCACTCTGGTACATCGACTTCTTCGGCACCCAGACCCAGGCCGTGCTGCCCTACTCGCAGTACCTCGCCCGGTTCCCCGCCTACCTGCAGCAGCTGTGCATGGAGTCCAACGGCAAGTCGGTGCGCCTGGACGGGACGCCGGTCGACGTCGCCACCGGGGAGATCGTCTGGGGTGAGCCGGGCACCAACGGCCAGCACGCGTTCTACCAGCTGCTGCACCAGGGCACCGTGCTCGTGCCGGCCGACTTCCTCGCCTTCGCCCAGCCCAACCACGACCTGGACGGCATGCACGACCTGTTCCTGGCCAACTTCCTCGCCCAGCCCCGGGCCCTGGCCTTCGGCCGGACCGCCGAGGAGGTGGCCGCGGACGGGACGCCGGCCGACGTCGTCCCGCACAGGGTGATGCCGGGCAACCGCCCCTCGAACGCGATCGTCGCGCCGAAGCTGACCCCGCGCGTCCTCGGCCAACTGGTCGCCACCTACGAGCACCGGGTCTTCACCCAGGGCGTCATCTGGGACATCAACTCCTTCGACCAGTGGGGCGTCGAGCTGGGCAAGGTCATGGCCTCCCAGCTGGCACCGAAGCTGCAGAGCGAGGGCGCGCCGGACTACGACTCGGACTCCTCCACCGACGCCCTGGTCAGGCTGCTGCGGGAGGGTCGCGGCCGTCCGGCCTGAGCAGCGGGGCCCGGCGCCCCGCCGCACCGGGGGAGGTGCTTCCGCCCAGGTGACGCTCTCTGAGATGGTCACCCGCGTGCACTCCCCCGGTCCGGACCCCATGACCCCGCTCGACCGCCTGCCGGCACCCCCCGTCCGGACCGTGGATCGGTGACGGCCGTGCGGACGCGCGCCCGGGCATGGGTCAGCAAGCTGGTGGCCCGGCGCATCCAGCGGCGGGGCATCGACCTGTCCCAGCTGTCGTTCATCCCGGCCCCGACCAAGGTGCCGCTGCAACGCGCCGGGCTGGACCCGCTGCCCCGGATCGCCGAGCTGCGCGCGGCCGGGCCGCTGTCCCGGCTGCCGCTCCCCTTCGACTTCACCGTGCACCTGGTGACCGGCTTCGCGGAGACCCGCGCGGTGCTGGCCGACCGGGACAGCTACAGCAACGACATCCGGCACCTGCTCGGCGGGCTGGGCCACACCGCGGCCGAGGACGTCGGCGGCCTGGGCTTCACCGACCCCCCGCTGCACACCCGGCTGCGCAAGATCGTGACCCCGGAGTTCACGATGCGCCGCCTGGCCCGGCTCGAGCCCCTCATCGAGGACGTCGTCGCCCGCCAGCTCGACGCGCTCGCCACGGCCGGTCCACCGGCGGACCTGGCCCGGGAGGTGTCCTTCCCCGTCCCGTTCCAGACCATCTGCGACCTGCTCGGGCTGGATCACCTGGACCGCGACGCCTTCGCCCGGCTGGGCAGCCAGCGCTTCGACGCCACCGGCGGCGCCGCGGGGGCCTTCGGCGCGGTCTCGGAGCAGCGCGCGTTCCTCTTCGACGCGGTCGCCCGCCAGCGCAAGGAGCCCGGTCCGGGCCTGATCGGGCAGATCATCCGGGAGGAGGGCGACACGATCTCCGACGTCGACCTCGCCGGGCTGGCCGACGGCGTCTTCACCGGCGGCTACGAGACCACCGCGGGGATGATCTCGCTGAGCACGCTGGTGCTGCTGCGCGACCCGGCGTATGCCGCCGCCGTCCGGGACGGCTCGCGGGCCGAGGTCGACCGCGTCGTGGAGGAGCTGCTGCGCTACCTCTCGGTGGTGCAGGTGGCGTTCCCCCGCTTCGCCAAGCAGGACATGGAGCTGTTCGGCACTCCGCTGCGGGCCGGCGACGTGGTGATCGCCTCGCTGAGCGGGGCCAACCGCGACCCGGCCTGGGCCGGCGCGGACCCCGAGGTGTTCGACCCGGCCAGAGTGCCGGCCAGCGGGCACCTGGCGTTCGGGCACGGCATCCACCGCTGCATCGGCGCCGAGCTGGCCCGGATGGAGCTGCGGATCGTGCTGCCGGCACTCCTCCGCCGTTTCCCCGACCTGGCCCTCGCCGTCCCGCAGCAGGAGCTGGCCTTCCGGCAGCTGTCCTTCGTCTACGGCGTCGACGAGCTGCCCGTCCGGTTCTGACCCGGGGCCGGAACGCTGCCGGTCAGTTGCGGCGGTCGGCCAAGAAGGAGAAGCGCTCGCGGGTGGCGGTGACCACGGCCGGGTCGACATCGGCCAGCACGATCGTCTCGACCCCGGCGGCGGTGGCCAGCAGCTCGCCCATCGGGTCGACGATGCGGCTGTCCCCGGCGTGCTCGCTGCCGTCGCCGGCCGTGCCGACCCGGTTGCAGCCGACCACGTAGGCCTGGTTCTCGATGGCCCGGGCCTGCAGCAGCGTCTGCCAGTGGGCACGCCGGGGGGTGGGCCAGTTGGCCGGCACCAGGTAGACGTCGGTGTCCGGCGCGGCGTGCCAGAAGACGTTCCCGAAGCGCAGGTCGTAGCAGACGAACGGAGTGATCCGCAGTCCACCGACCTCGACGGTGACCGGGGCGTCGCCGGCGCGGAAGCGCTCGTGCTCGCCGGCGTGGGTGAAGGGGTGCAGCTTGCGGTAGCGGTGGGTGGTGCCGTCCGGCCCGGCCAGCACGAAGGAGTTGTAGGGCAGCGCGCCGTCCCCGGCGACCTCGGGGCAGGTGCCGGCGACCCAGACGCCGTGCTCGGCGGCCTGCGCGGCGAGGAACTGCGCCGACGGACCGCCCTCGGGCTCGCCGATGCCCGGGGTCATGGAGAACCCGGTGGAGAAGGTCTCGCTGAGCAGCACGATCTCGGCACCGGCCCCGACCGCCCGGGCCACCTGCGGAGCCAGCCGCGCGAAGTTGGCGGCCCGGTCCTCCCACACGATGTCGTGCTGCACCGCCGCGATCCGTGTCATGCCATCCTCACCAACCGGTCGACCGCCTCGGCCAGCACCTCGTCCTGCTTGCAGAAGGCGAAGCGCACCAGGTGCCGGCCGAGGGCGGCGTGCGCGGGGTCGTAGAAGACCACACTCGGGACGGCGACCACGCCGGCGCGCGCAGGCAGCGACCGGCAGAAGGCCAGCCCGTCGCCGTCGGGCTGCACGGGCCGGACGTCGACCGTGGCGAAGTAGGTGGCCTCCGGGCTGACCACCGGCAGGCCCGCCCGCGCCAGGCCGGACACCAGCACGTCGCGGCGGCGCTCCAGATCGGCGGCGAGGCCGGCGAAGTAGGCATCGGGCAGTCGCAGGCCCGCGGCGATCGCCGGCTGGAACGGCCCGCCGCTGACGTAGGTGAGGAACTGCTTGGCGGTGCGGACGGCGGACACCAGGGGCACCGGTCCGCACACCCACCCGATCTTCCAGCCGGTCGTGTTGAAGGTCTTGCCGCCGCTGCTGACCACCAGGGTGCGCTCGCGCATGCCGGGCAGCGTGGCGAGCGAGACGTGCTCGGCGCCGGTGAAGACCAGGTGCTCGTAGACCTCGTCGGTGAGCACCAGCAGGTCCGCACCGATGGCCAGGTCGGCGACGATGGCCAGCTCCGCGCGGGTGAACACCTTGCCGGTCGGGTTGTGCGGGGTGTTCAGCAGCAGCAGCTTCGCCCGTGGGCTGACCGCTGCGGTGAGCTCGTCGGGGTCGAAGCTCCACGCGCCCGTGCCACCCGGCGGCGGACGCAGCGGCACGGGCCGGAGCACGCCCCCGGCCATCGCGACGGCGGCGGCGTAGCTGTCGTACATGGGCTCGAAGAGCACGACCTCATCACCGGGCTCCAGCAGCGCCAGCAGGGCCGCGGTCAGCGCCTCGGTGGCCCCGGCGGTCACCAGCACCTCGTCGGCCGGGTCGTAGGCCAGCCCGGAGAACCGCTGCTGGTGCTCGGCGACGGCTTCGCGGAGCTCCGGGTGCCCGGGGCCGGGCGGGTACTGGTCGTACGGCGTCCCGATCGCGGCGCGGGCGACGTCCAGCACGGCCGCCGGACCGGGCCGGTCGGGGAAGCCCTGGCCCAGGTTGACCGAGCCGGTGGCCAGGGCGAGGGCGCTCATCTCGGCGAACACCGTCGTCCCGAATCCCTGCAGCCGGGTGGAGAGGTACGGCGCACGGGTCACCGGGACATCCTGCACCGCGCCGCCCCGCTGCGGCGTCAGGCCTGGACGGCGGCCCACAGCACGCAGAAGCCCACGAGGAGGAAGCTGGTGAGCAGCACGGCTGCCGTCATACCGGGTTCGCGCATGTCAGACCATCCCGAATCGTTCGCTGTGGATGCGCTCGGCGGGGACGTCGAGCCCGAGGAGCGTCTGCTCCACCGAGGTGACGACCTCCTCCCGCGCGCAGAGGAAGTACTGCAGGGAGCGCCGGTGCTCCGGTAGGTGGCGGTCGAGCAGGTCGGCGGTGATCCGCCCGCGCTCCCCGGTCCAGGCCTCCCCGGGACGGCTGATCACGTGCACCACGGTCAGGTTGAGCCGTCCCTGGAGGCGGCCCAGCTGGCGGATGCCGGTGATCTGACCCTCGTGCGAGTTGCCGAGGAACAGCCAGCAGGGCCGCTGGTCACCCTGGTCGGCCATGGTGGCGAGCATGCTGAGGAACGGGGTCACGCCGGCGCCGGCGCCCAGGAAGACGTACCCCAGACCCGGGTGGCGTTCCAGCGTGAACGACCCGTGCGGGCCGTCGACGTAGACGGTGTCGCCCACCTTGAGCTCGCGGATCGAGCTGGTGAACTGCCCGACCCGTTTGATGGTGAACTCGACCCGTGAGCTCACCGCGCTCGAGGACATCGAGAACGGGTGGTAGGTCAGCGTGAACGGCGTCCGGCCGGTGAGGATCCAGGCGAACTGCCCAGCCTGGAAGGAGAATCCGTGGTCGCCGCCGTGGCGGTGGGCGCGCTCCAGGCCCACCGTGACGCTGCCGCCGGGTTCCGGCCAGAGCTCGGCGACCCGCCAGGGACGCCGCCACAGCCGGATCGGCTTGACCAGGCGGACCCAGACCGCCAGCCACAGGAACGCCGCCGCGTACAGGGCCCACGCCAGCCGGACCCACGTCTCGCTGAAGTAGTAGTTCACCAGGAACGCGTGGCCGAGCGCGGCCAGCACGATGAGGACACCCAGCGCCGAGTGGAGCACGTGCCACACGGCGTAGCCGAGCCGCAGGGCGCGCCGCCAGATCGACGTCACCATCAGCACGACCAGGGCGCCGACCGACGCCCACGCCAGCTGGGCCCGCAGCGGGGCGTGGACGACGTCGAGCAGCACCCGGTACCGGTCCTCCGCCAGGAACAGCAGCACCGGGTGTCCGAACGCCGCCGCGACGGCCAGGAACGAGATCTGCCGGTGGTACCGGAGGACCGCGTCGATCCCGAAGGGCGCGGTCGCTCGGGACAGCCGCGCGGCGAGGGCGAACTGCAGGCCCAGGACCGACAGCGCGACGAACCCCAGCGCGATCGACAGGTTCACCACGAACCCTCGCCCGGGCATGAGCTGGGTGGAGCACAGCGCGAGCGGGACCACCCCGATCAGCACGTGGGCGGCGAGCCAGACGACGGCCCGGCCGCCCCTGGTCGGCGCCGCGCGCCGGACTGCTGACGCCCCCGTCCGGCTGGTCGCGACGGGCCGGGGAGGGAGCTGGGCCAGCCGCGGCTCGGGCCGCAGCTCCGGCTGAGGCGTCGATCGTGGTCCGGGCGTGGGCCGGAGCTGGGACCCGGGCTGCGACCCCGGCTGGGCCGCGGCCTGGTGCTGGGGCGCCGATCGGGGACTCGGGATCGGGGTGGGCCGGACTGCCGGCTGGGGCGCCGAGCGGGGTCCGGGCGTGGGACGGAGCCCGGTCCGATCCGCCGGCCGGGGTCGGGGATGAGGCGTGGGACGGTCGAACATCGTCGTCACGGCCTGCTGCCCGCTCCCTGCCCGGCGGTCGGGACCGCCCAGGACGAGCCACAGGTGGGGGGCATGTCGTCACTCCAGTAGGTCTGCGCGGGCACGTCGCGGGATGTCCGGACCGACTCGGTCCTCGACACGCTCC
Organism: Modestobacter sp.; assembly: GCA_025963425.1. Classification (GTDB taxonomy): domain Bacteria; phylum Actinomycetota; class Actinomycetes; order Mycobacteriales; family Geodermatophilaceae; genus Modestobacter. Next base: position 8,807 of record JAOPUQ010000458.1, read on the forward strand.
AGCGCGACACCGCCCCACCAGCCCGTCGCGGGGTGCAGTGACGCACGTCACGACGGTGATGGGTCCCCCCGTACTGCCCATGGCAGCCGGTGTTCGCGGAGGCACTGTAAGTGAGTGAAGGACCGGTCCGTCAAGCGTCGCGACGCCACCCTGAGGCCCCTTGCTGGTCAGCGGCCCAGCGTGTGATGCGGCACACCGGATTGCCCGCGCAGGTCAGCCCATGATCGGGCGGCGGCTGCGTCCGGAGCACAGCAGACCATGTCGGTTCCGTCACTTGACGGTGACCCGGAGCGCACGCTTAGTCTCCGTCAGGTAACAATCTGGCCCACCAAGGAGCTCCTTCCCCATGCACCACCGTCCCCCCGGGCCTCGACTCCCCTCCCTCCTCCGCGCCGCTCTGGTCCGCTGGCGGAACCAGACGTCCGCCGGCCGGCGCCTCTCCGCAGCCCTCGCGGTCGCGACCGCCGTCGTTCTGCTGGGGTCCGGGACGGCGCTCGCGGTCCCCACGCTGACGACGTCCACCGACGGCCCCATGCCGCTGGCGCTCGCCAGTTCGATGTTCTCCGAGCGGGGGTCCCAGGACACAGGGGCGACCGGGCCCGGCGGCGCCGTGGAGCCGACGGCCCACGGTGGTGCAGGGTCGCCCCCGGGGTCCGCCGGCGAGGAGTCCGCGGCGGTCGGCACCACGGCCGCCGACGGCGCGACCACCTCCGCCGCAACCGGGGCCACCGCGTCCGTGCAGGCCGGTGACCAGGGCGGCGACCAGGCCCTTGACCAGGGCGGCAAGGCCCTTGACCAGGGCGGCGACGAGCAGGGGGAGCCGGCCGCGCCGGCGCCGAACCCGAACTGCACGCTGCGCGTGCCGGCGGACCCGACCAGTGCGACCGGTCTGGCCACGCCGTACCAGCTCGCCGCGACCAACCGCGACGACGGGCCCTGCCGCGAGGCCAACGCGGATCAGGCCGCGTTCGTCGAGGCGGCGATCGTCGACCCGGCCACCGGCGCCCTGTCGATCTACCACCCGGTCGTCGTCGACGCGGGCACCTCGCCGGCTGCGGCCCCCGTCCCGGTCGCCGTGCCCGCGGGCGCCGTCGTCGGTGTGTGGTTCGGCTTCAACGGTGACGTGCTGACGCTCGGCGGCCCCGGCGCCCAGTCATGCGTCAACGGGCTGCCGGGCTCCCCGTTCGGCCAGTTCGCCTACTGCAACGCGCCGGCGTTCTTCGCGGCCGCCAACGACGCCATCGCCGCCGGCAAGCTGACGGTGCCGCCCCTGGGCACCGGCCGCGACGGCCTGCCCTGCCCGACGAGCCGCGACTTCGTCGTGGTCGACCAGGACCAGTCGGACAACCTGGCCACCGTCTACCGGGTGGTCCGCGGCCGGATCGCCCAGGACACCGCGGCCGCCCGCCTCGGGAACGCGCTGACCAACGGCTCCGACGAGGCGCTGCTGGCCCGGTCGATCGACCCCGCGCTGGGCTGCACGCCCTTCCAGGCCCCGGACCTCACCGACGGTGGTGCGCTGACCTCGGCGCTGGCCCTCAACGAGCTGTCCGCCGCCGGGCACCAGGCCAGCCCGATGGCGCTGACCCCCGTCAACGACCCGATGACCCAGGTCGACGGTCGCACGAGCACGCGGAAGACGGACCTCTACCGGGCCGGGGTGGACCAGCCGCCCCTGCCTGCCGGACAGGACCCGGCGACGTACTGCGCCGACATGCGTGACATCGCCTCGGCCCGGCTCGCCCGCGACGCCGCGCTGTTCAAGCAGGCGCCGTCCCCCGACGCGGAGTCGGCGAACCTGCACCAGTTCCTCCGGACCCGGCTGAAGGGGGCCTTGGTCCTCCTCGGGTGCAACCAGGGCTGAGCCGGCTCCGCCACGACCGAGCCCGATGCCTGCCCGCCCGGCAGGCATCGGGCTCGCCGTGGCGCGAGGAGCTGACGGCGGACCGGTGTCCGGTTCGGCTGGCCGGCGCAGGCCGGTCAGCCGAACAGGTCGCTGAGGAACGACTCCTTCTTGTGACGCTTCCGGCCGTCGCCGTACTGCTGCCCGTGGCCGTACTGCTGGTCCTGACTGCTGCCGCGGCTCGTGCCGCGGGTCTGCTGGAGCACCTCGCTGACCACCGCGCCGATCGAGGACGCCTGCCGGGGCGGTTGCTGGGCCGAGGCAGGCGGAGCCGCCGGGGCGGCAGCTCCGGCGGGACCGTGCCAGGCGGTCTCCGCATCGACGAGTCGCTCGAGCTCCCCCCGGTCGAGGAAGATCCCGCGGCAGTCCGCGCACTGGTCGACGTGGACGCCGTTGCGCTCGTAGCTGCGCATCGTCCCCTGGCACTTCGGGCACACGAGTTCCATGTGCGGCCAACGGGGGCCGCCGTCCGAGCGTTCCCGGGCCGCATCCCTGCGCGTCAGACGGCGTCCACCTCCAGGTGGCCGCTGGCCCGCTGCACGGTGCCGACGACGACCACGGCCACCACCAGCGCGGCCAGCGCCCCCACCACGGCCGCCGCCGGCAGCTCCAGCGCCACGTCGAGCGCGGCGAGGACGGCCGCACCCAGGGGCCACCACCAGCTGCTCCGCCACCCTCGCGCCATGCCCGTGTTCCGTACGGTCACCGAGGCCAGATAGAGCGCGACGCCGCCGGCGAGCAACAGCCGGGTGCCGAGCGGCACGTCGCCCTGCCCGCTCTCCAGCACGGCGAGCTGGATCCCCGCGCCGATCCCCGCCAGGGCCAGGCAGAGCGGCAACTGGCCGAAGACGTAGACGTCGTGGGCACGGACGCTGCGCTCCCCACCCGCCTCGGCGAGCAGCCGCTTGGCACCGGCTCCGGCCAGGTCGAAGTGGCTCCACCACAACCCGGCGGCGAGCACGAACGACAGACCCCCGACGAGCACTGCTGCGGCGGTCCAGTGGGCCTCGTCGATGCCGTGCGCCACCGCCGCGACGGACTCCCCGAGCACCAGGATCACGAACAGCGCAAAGCGCTCGGGCAGGTGCTCCAGGTGCAGCGGCACGTCGGCCGAGGCGCCGGTCGCGCGCAGCGGTGCCACCACCTCGACCGCGACCGCCAGCCCCCACAGCACGAAGGACACCGGCGCGGGCACGACGATCGAGACCGCCCACAACAGCCCGCCGGCAGCCAGCGCGGTGAGGTAGGTCCGGGCGAGTGGCCGCGCTGCCTGCACGTGGTGGTGCACCCGGGCGTACTGGAGCAGCAGGACCACGCGCAGCAGCACCTGACAGCCGGCGAACAGGCCCGCCCGTTCGCCGGTCGCCTCGGCCGCCGTGGCGGCCATGCCGATGACCGCGGCCATGCCGGCCAGCTTGTACAGCCGGAACACGACGTCGTCGTGATCGAAACGGTTGGCGTACATGGTCGAGCTCACCCAGGCCCACCACACCGTGGCGAACAGCGCGGCGAACACCAGGGCCCCGCGCACGGTCACGTCCTCGCGGAGCGCACCGGCGAGCTCGGCGACGACCAGGACGAAGGCGAGGTCGAAGAAGAGCTCCAGCCGGGAGGCCGTCCGGTCCTCGTCGGTGGTCAGGCTCGGCGGGCGCACCAGCCCGGCAGAGGCCAGGGAGCGGAGGGTCTGGCGGACGGCGCTGCGGGGGGGCACGCCGCTGCCCTACCCCGCCCCGGCCGGATGAGGCCTGCCGGCCGGTCGATCGGTCAGGATCGTCTCGCCCTTCACGAACCAGGCGACCCCGAAGGCCTCGTCGGCGAGGAACTCCAGCCAGAAGACCGGGTGCACCGCGGCCACCCAGCCGTCGTCGGGCAGCGCGGCCGCGACCGCGGCCAGCGCGACGCTGAGCAGGATCGTCACCCCGCAGACCCGGTAGACGACGTTGCGCTGTCGCTTGCGGTCGGTCGGCGGCCGGTCGGGGTGGGTACGGGGAAAGAGGGCCAGACAGAACCAGGCAAGGGTGAGGAAGAAGGTCGCGGCGCACACGAAGTGCACGACGCCGACCGCGTTCACCGGCCCGCCCGGAACGCCGCCCCGGGTGGTGGGGAAGAGTGCCGCGCCCACCGCGGACACACCGGCGACCACGCCGGCGACGGTGTCGGGCCGGTCGTAGCGGTAGCAGAACAGGAAGATCGCCACCGCGCAGAGGCCGCCGACCAGCACGTTGCGCATGCTCGTGTAGTAGTAGTCGCTGATCGAGGGCTGCAGGCCCGGCCCGTCCAGCAGCGCTGCACCGACCACCAGGATGACCGGCAGCGCCATACCGATGACGCCCACGGCCCGGCGCAGCGTCAGGTAGGACAGCACCAGCGGCGTTCGCGGGTCCGGGGCACCGTCGTCCGCCGCGCCCGGTCCCGCCGTGTCCCGCCCCATGCCGTGTGCCCCCATGCCGAGCTCCCCTCGCCCCTCGACACCCTCGCCCCTCGACACCCTCGCCCCTCGACAGCCTCGCCCCTCCCCCGGGGATCCCGCTGGCGTGCCGCCGTGGACGTCCAGCTGGGCGGATGCGCTCGAGGCCGCGGCCGCCCGGGTCGCCCCGGCACGGCACGTCGGTGCTGGTGCGCCCGGCCGACCTGACCGACGATGCCCTGCGGGTCGAGGTGGAGACCAAGGTGCTGTTCTACCTGCGGTGCGCCCGGGCCGTCGCCCCGCACATGGCGGCCACCGGCTGGGGGCGGATCGTCAACGTCAGCGGGCTGAACGCACAGATCTCCGGATCGCTGGTCGGGTCGGTCCGCAATGTCGCCGTCGCCGCGAGGACCAAGAACCTGGCCGACGAACTCGCCCGGCCGGCATCACCGTCACCGTCCCCCGGCACGACGGTCACCGAGCGGACGCCGGCGATGCTGGCCGAGCGGGCCGCGCGCGACGGTGTCCCCGCCGCGGAGGTCGCCCGTCGGCTGGCCGCGGCCACCAGCATCGGCCGGCTGGTCACCGCCGAGGAGGTGGCCGACGTCATCACCTTCCTGGCCTCGCCGCGCAGCGCGGCCAGCACCGGTGACGCGATCGCCGTCGGGGGCGGTACCCGCGGGTCCGTCCACTCCTGACCGACGTCACCCCGCCGTCCGGCGGGGACGCCGGTCAGTGCCGCTTGATGGCGCTGCGGGCGAGTCGTTCCATGCCCGAGGGTGCCTCCGCGTCGGCCTTCTTGGCCGCCCGCTTCTGCTTGATCGAGACGGCCGACTTCTTCGACAGGGATGCGCGGGGCGACTTGTCGACCATGGGGACTCCCTCATACGGAGCCGACCGGCTCCAGTAGGGCGGACGCTACGCCGGACGACGGCCCCTGCGGGCCGGCCGGGCGCGGGACCGTGGCCGGTGGTCCCGGCGGCCGTCGAGCCCCGCAGGATCAGCTCGACACCCGGCCGATGTGACCGAGTTCACCTGCAGCCCTTGTCGCCGGGGACTCCGGCTGCGACGCTCTGGCTCCACCGCCGAACAGGAGAGTCATGCCGCAGACGGACGTGCGTACCGGGGTCAGCCTGAACTACGAGATCACCGGCGACGGCGAGCCGCTGCTGCTGGTGATGGGCACCTCGGGGGCCCTGGGGCTGTGGGGCGAGATCGCGCCGCGGTTGTCCGAGCGGTACCGGGTCATCGCCTTCGACAACCGCGGGCTGGGCGGCAGCAGCCGCGGGGATGGACCGATCACCGTCGGGTCCATGGCCGAGGACGCCTCGGCGCTGCTCGAGGCACTGGAGGTCCCGACGGCGCACGCGCTGGGCTGGTCGCTGGGGTCGGCGGTGGTGCAGGAGCTGGCGCTCGCGCACCCGGAGCAGGTGGCCTCCGCCGTCCTCTACGCCACGTGGGGCCGCTGCGACGGCTTCCAGCGCTCGGTCTTCACCGCCCTGCAGCACCCCTACGCCACGCGCGACATGGAGGTCGCCCTGGGCGCCGCCGGCCTGGCGTTCTCCCCGCAGATCCTCGACCGGCCGGACTTCCTGCAGCTCCTCGAGCCGCTGCTGCCGGCCTTTCCCCAGGACGAGGCGCAGATGGCGGTGACCACCGAGCAGTGGGACGCCGACCTGGCGCACGACACCCTCGACCGGCTGGAGGACATCACCGCACCCACGCTGGTCGTCGTCGGCGAGCAGGACCTGCTGACCCCGCCGTGGCAGGCGAAGGCGGTGGCCGACCGGGTCCCCGGGGCGCGGTACGAGCTGGTGACCGGCCCCGGCTCGAGCCACGGCATGCACATCGAGCGACCCGACGACCTGCTGGGCATCATCACCGACTTCCTCGGTGAGCACGCCATCAAGGGCTGAACTCCGCGGGGGGACCCCGCCCACCCGGGCGGGGCGTGCGACGAGGAGGACGCATGGACACCGAGGTCTACGACGTCGTCATCCTGGGAGCCGGCCTGGCCGGCCTCGGGATGGGCATGAGGCTGAAGATGGCCGGGGAGGACTCCTTCGTGATCCTCGAGAAGGAGGACCGCGTCGGGGGCACCTGGCGCGACAACAGCTACCCCGGGGCCAGCTGCGACGTGCAGTCGCACCTGTACTGGTTCTCCTTCGACGAGCAGCCGGACTGGAGCCGGGTCTTCGCGATGCAACCGGAGATCCAGACCAACATCGAGCGGCTGGTCGCCCGCCGCGGGCTCAACCACCACATCCGGCTGGGCGCCGAGGTCACCGAGGCCGTCTGGAGCGAGGACGCCGGGCAGTGGGTGATCACCACGGTCACCGGCGAGCAGCTGCGGGCCCGGGCGTTCGTGACGGCGTGGGGCCAGCTGAACCGGCCCAGCTTCAAGGGCATCGAGGGGCGCGAGCACTTCGACGGAGTGTCGTTCCACTCCGCCCGCTGGCGGCACGACGTCGACCTGGCCGGCAAGCGGGTGGCCAGCATCGGCAACGGGGCCAGCGCCGTCCAGTTCATCCCCGAGGTCGCCGAGGTCGCCGAGCACCTCACGGTGTTCCAGCGGACGCCGAACTACGTCGTCCCGCGGCAGGACCGCCCCTACACCGAGGAGGAGCGCCGGATGTTCCTCGACGACCCGGCCCGGCTGCAGGAGAGCCGCGACGGTTACTACTGGGAGCACGAGGGCTGGATCGGCGCCATGAAGCTGGAGTCCAACCCGGTCGCCGAGGAGTTCACCCGGGTCGCCCGGGAGCACCTGGAGACCCAGGTGCCCGACCCGCAGCTCCGCGAGAAGCTCTGGCCCAGCTACCCGATCGGCTGCAAGAGGCTGCTCATCGCCGACACCTTCTACCCCGCGCTGACGCGCGAGAACGTCGAGCTGGTCACCGACCACATCGAGCGCATCGAGGCCCAGGGAGTGCGGACCGCCGACGGCCGGCTGCACGAGATGGACGTGATCATCTACGCCACCGGCTTCGAGACCCTGTCGTTCATGGGGCACGTCGACATCGTCGGCCGCTCGCCGCGCAGCTGGCCGCCGCGGGCCGGCGACGGCGTCTCCTTGCGGGACGCCTGGCGGGAGGCGCCGGAGGCCTACCTCGGGATGACGGTGTCGGGGTTTCCCAACCTGTTCATCCTGTACGGCCCCAACACCAACCTCGGGCACAATTCGATCATCGCGATGCTGGAGTGCCAGTTCGACTACGTGCTCAAGGCCCTGTCGGCCGGCAGGGAGAAGACCGCGGCACTGGACCTGCGCCCCGAGGTCCTGGAGCGGTACAACTCCGGGCTGCAGGAGGAGCTGCGCGCCACCTCCTTCGCCGGCTCCTGCAACAGCTGGTACAAGACGCCGGACGGGCGGATCACCAACAACTGGTCCGGCAGCGTGGAGGAGTACCGGCAGCGCACAGCCGCCCTCGACCTCGCCGACTACGACCTGGTGCCGGTGGGTGACTGAGCCGGGACGACGCGCTCTGCCGGCCTGCTCCCGGCTCCCCGTCCGGCGTAACGTGAGGGCACGGTCCCTTCGTGCCCCGGTCCGCTCCGGACCGGGAGCTCCTCAACACCGCCGGACCGCCGGCGGAGTCAGGCCGCTGCCGCCATGACCGTCCCCAGCCCCAGCACCAGCACCAGCACCACCACGCTCCTCGAGCCGGCCTCCGCCGACCGGGCGACCTGCGCGGCGTGTCCGCACCCACTGGCCGAGCACGACCCGATCGGGCTGCGGTTCTGCCGGGCGACGACAGCCGGCAACGTGGAACGCGGCTGCGTCTGCCGCACCGCCTGACGGCGACCGGCCGGCCGGTCCTCGGTCGGACCGGCCGGGTCAGGCCCGCTGGGCGGCCCGGTTGTCGAACAGCGCCAGCGCGGCCGCGGTGTTGGACGCCGGCACGTGGTACGCCTCGTGCACCCGGGTGATCTCGTCGTCCATCGCACCACGCATGACCAGCCACATGATCAGCTCGATGCCCTCCGAGCCGGCCAGTCGCACGTACTCCTCGCGGGAGAGCGCGGCCAGCTTCTGCGGGTCGGTCTGGATCGCCTCCAGGTACATGGCGTCGAAGGCCGGGTTGATGAAGCCCGCGCGGGCACCGGCCAGCTGGTGGGACATCCCGCCGGTCCCGAACACCGCCACCTTCACGTCGTCGGGGTAGCTGCGGACGGCCCGCCCGATCGCCTGACCCAGGGCGTAACAGCGGGCAGCGGTGGGCTGCGGGTACTGGATGACGTTGACCAGCAGCGGCACCACCGCGCACGGCCACGCCTCGCCCGGTTCCGGGCAGAAGACCGACAGCGGCACGGTGAGGCCGTGGTCGACGTCGAGCGCCTGGAAGACGGTCAGGTCGAAGCCCTCGTCGACCAGCTGCTCCACCAGGTGCAGGGACAGCTCGGGAGCGCCCCGCACCTCCGGGACCGGCCGCCGTCCGAACCCCTCGTCGGCCACCTGGTAGCTCTCGGCGGTCCCGATGGCGAAGGTCGGGACGACGTCGAGGTCCACGCCGTTGGCGTGGTCGTTGTAGACGACGATCGCCATGTCCGGAGTGTGCTCGGCCATCCACTCCCGGGCCGGCTGGTAGCCGTCGAACAGCGGCTTCCAGTACGGGTCCCCGGTCGTGCCGTGGTCCATCGCCGCCCCGATCGAGGGCACGTGCGAGGTGGCCAGACCCCAGATCACCTCAGCCATCGGTGCGCCCCCCTGCCCGCAGTGCCGCCACGAACTCCTCCTCGGTCATCCCGGTGAAGACCCCACCGAGGTACTGCATGGACTTCCCGTCCATCATCGCCAGCTTGTAGACGTAGAAGATGCTGCCGCCCAGGTCGAGCATCGCCTGCCAGTCCCGGTCGGCGACGGCCTGCTGCTGGTCGGGCGTGAGACCGAACTCCCGGCAGTACGCGGGCTCGTCGGCGAGGAACCGGGCCCGGGCGCCGGCGTCGCGCAACGTCATGAACATCTTGTTCATCCGGTAGCCGCGGCGGCTGGTCTGCCCGTCGAAGACGTAGGTCCCCGGCAGGTCGAACCGGCTCTCAGTCACCACGCCCACCCGTCTCTCCCCCGGTACCGGGGTCCGTGGAGTGCTCGTGGTCCTCCAGCCACTCCCACATGTCCCGGGGGTTCGAACTGGACCAGGTCCGCCCGCACCAGCACCGGCCGGCCAGCTCCCCGTCGTACTGGCGGAAGGAGACCCGCAGCAGGTGGTCGGGGTCGGCCGACCTCACGCGCGCTCCTGCGGGTGGGTGGCCAGCGCCTCCACGTGCACGTCCAGCCACGGCGCCATCGGCAGCGACATGAGCGCGTCGTGCAGCTCGGCGGGGTCGGCGGCCTCGTACAGGCCGACCGTGGCGTTGCGGCCGGGTACCCGCCACAACCGCTCGAGCACCCCGGCGGCGCGCAGCTCCGTCGCCCGGGCACGCTCCCCGGCCCGCAGCTCCTCCCGCCGCTGCGGCGGGGTGTCGACGGGCAGCCGGTTCTCGGACCGGACGAGGAACTCCACGCTGGTCTCCTGTCTGTGGTCTGGGGTGGGTCAGCGGGCGGTGAGGGCGAGGAGTGCGTCGGCGAGCTCCCGCGGCGCGGTCACCATCGCCTCGTGGCCGGTGTCCAGCTCGTGCACCGGCCACCCGCGCGCGCGGGCCCGGTCGGCCTGGCCGGCGAAGACCCGCATCCAGCTCACGCACTCGAGGAACGCCGCCGGCACGGCCGCGCCGGCACCGGTCAGCCGCAGCGGGTCGGTGTAGGTCTTCCACGGGTGCGGGGTCAGC
>JAOPUQ010000478.1 GCA_025963425.1 Modestobacter sp.
CGGCGGGGCCTCCCCCACTTGCATCGGTGACCAACGGTCGGCCCCTTTCGGACCAACGATTAGCTCCTGCTGGTGCCCCCGGCAGGATTCGAACCTGCGACACACGGTTTAGGAAACCGATGCTCTATCCCCTGAGCTACGGGGGCTCGTCGGCCACACGGGCCGACCGGGGAGTGCGGCCACGAGGCTAGCGGTCGGCACCCGCCCGCCGCGGAACCAGGCCGCCGGGGAACGGATCAACGGCGCGGCGCGTGAGAAGAAGCGGGCGGTGCAGTGCCGCAACGGTTACCGTGTCTCGGCACACACGAGCCCCGGCAACGGCGCCGGGACGTGGGAGGTGGACAACGCACGATGGACATCACGGTGGTCGACGTCCCGGAACGCGGGCGGTTCGAGGTGCGGGCGGACGACCGGGTCGTCGGCCTCGCCAGCTACCACGTGGACGGCGTCGTCATGACGTTGCCGCACACCGAGGTCGACCCCGCCATGGGCGGTCAGGGCCTGGGGACGACGCTCGTCCGCGGCGTGCTCGCGGCCGCCCGGGAGCGCCAGCTGCACGTGCTGCCCTACTGCTCGTTCATCCGGCACTACCTGCACGACCATCCCGAGGAGATCGACCTCGTCAGCGAGGAGGACCGCCCCACGTTCGGTCTGGCCACCGCCGACCACTGACCTGTCCCCCGCTGATCATCCGGCGGGTCGGCCGGGCGCTTCCTAGGCTCGCCCGATGCCGACCGCCGTGCTCTGGTTCCGCCGTGACCTCCGCCTGGGCGACCACCCCGCGCTGCTGGCCGCCTGTGACGCCGCCGGCGCGGACGGCGACGTCCTGCCGGTCTTCGCCCTCGACGACCGGCTGTGGGGCGCCTCCGGCGCACCGCGCCGGCAGTTCCTGCTCGACTGCCTGGCCGAGCTGAAGGCCGCGACCCAGGGCGCGCTCGTCCTCCGGCACGGCGACCCGGCCCAGGTGCTCCCCCAGCTGGCCGCCGAGGTGGGCGCCACCAGCGTGCACGTCACCGCCGACACCGGCCCCTACGGGCGGCGCCGCGATGAGAACGCCGAGCGGGCCCTGGGCGCCGTCCCACTGGTCCGTACCGGCTCGCCGTACCTGGTCGCCCCCGGCCGGGTCACCAAGCGCGACGGCACCCCCTTCCAGGTCTTCTCCCCCTTCGCCCGCGCCTGGCGGGAGCACGGCTGGCGGGCGCCGGCCCCGGCCCCCCGGTCGCTGGCCTGGCACCGGGGCGCCGCCTCCGACGAGCCGCCGACGGCCCCGGACCTGGGCGACGTCCAGCTGCCGCCGGCCGGCGAGGCGGCCGCGCACGCCGCCTGGGAGCAGTTCCGCGACGAACGGCTGCTGGGCTACGCCGAGGGACGCAACACCCCGGGCACGAACGGGACCAGCCGGATGTCGGCCTACCTCAAGTACGGCTGCATCCACCCGCGCACCCTGCTGGCCGATCTGGCGGCACAGGAGAACGGCGGTGAGGCCGCGCGCCGCTACACCGACGAGCTGGCCTGGCGGGACTTCTACGCCGACGTCCTCTGGCACCGCCCCGACTCCGCCCGCGAGTACCTCAACCCCCAGCTGCAGGACATGGGCTACGACTCGGGCCCCGACGCCGAGGCACTGGTGCGGGCCTGGGAGACCGGCCGGACCGGGTTCCCGATCGTCGACGCCGGGATGCGCCAGCTGCTCGGCGAGGCCTACGTGCACAACCGGGTGCGGATGATCGTCGCCTCGTTCCTGGTGAAGGACCTGCACCAGGAGTGGACCCGCGGCGCCCGCTACTTCATGCAGCACCTGGTCGACGGTGACCTGGCCAGCAACAACCACGGCTGGCAGTGGGTCGCCGGCACCGGCACCGACGCCTCGCCCTACTACCGGGTGTTCAATCCGAGCACGCAGGGCAAGAAGTTCGACCCGGACGGCGCCTACGTCAAGCGCTGGGTGCCGGAGCTACGCGACCTGGACCCCAAGCACGTGCACGAGCCGTGGACGGCGCCCGGCGGGATCCCGGCCGGCTACCCCGAGCCGATCGTCGACCACGCGCACGAGCGGCTGGTCAGCCTGGACCGCTACCACGCCGTCCGCGCCCGCTGACGCCCCTCTGTGCTTTCGGTACCGAAAACACACACAGGGTCAGCCGCGGGAGCGGATCCAGTCCGGCAGCACGCCGGAGTCCAGCACCCGCTCGCGCAGCGGTGTCACCAGCTCGACCAGCCGGCGGGTGCGCTCCTCCCCCAGGTGCGCCCACCCGGGCATGGCCAGGACGTCGGTGGCCGACTCGACCTCCTGGCGCAGCGCCGCTCCGGCAGCGGTGAGCCCGTCGTCGTCCACCAGCCCGCGGGCCCGGCAGCGCTCGACCCCCGCCGTCCACTCCTCGTCGGTCCAGCCGCGGGTGGTGCGGACGAACTCCAGGCTGTCCGAGGCCAGACCCCCGGTCACCAGCGCCTCGACCGGGTCCAGGCCCGCGGCCATCAGCGCGGCGACGTGTCCGTCGCCGCGGTGCTCGCGCACCAGCAGCCCGGCGTGCCAGAGCTGCATCAGCGGATCGGTGGGCCACACGACGCCGCTCCACGCCGCGAACAGCGGCCGACCGGCGGCGGGCAGCCCGGCGCACGCCTCCTGGGCCAGCAACACCGCCTCGGCGACGTGGGGCTCCCCCAGCACCTCGTGCAGGCAGGCGGCCACCCCCTGGGCGCGGGCGGCCGCCCAGGCCTCCGGCGGGGCGGCGGCCCAGACGGCGGGCAGAGCCCGCTCGACCAGCGCCGGGGAGAACACGTAGAACGTCGCGACGACGACCGCCGGGTCCACCCGCCCGAAGGGCGCGGCGCGGGCGGCGAAGTAGCCGGCCCGGGTCGCCGGCACGCCGAAGTGGTCGTAGGCCTGCTGCACCTGCGGGGCGAAGAAGCCGACCACGTGCAGCGTCTCCAGCGAGCCCCAGGCCCGGCGGGCCAGCTGCGGTGTCATCCCGGTCACGACCCCCATCGTGGCGGACTGCGGCGGCGCGGGCGAAGCTGGGCGCATGACCGAGCGAGCCGCCCGTGCCTGAGGGCCACACCCTGTTCCGCCTGGCGCGCGAGCAGCAGGCCGCCTTCGCCGGCCGCGAGGTGCACGTGACCAGCCCGCAGGGCCGCTTCGCCGGCCAGGCCGAGCTCATCGACGGCCGGGTGCTCGACGAGGTCACCTCCTACGGCAAGCACCTGTTCGCCAGCTTCGGTCCCGACGTCGTCCACGTGCACCTGGGCCTGTACGGGAAGTTCACCGCCGGCACCGGCCTGCCACCGGCGCCCCGCGGCGCGCTGCGGATGCGCTGGGAGGGCCCCGGCGAGGACGGCGAAGGGGTCTGGACCGACCTGCGCGGCGCCACCGCCTGCGAGCTGATCACCGACGGCGAGGCACGGCTGATCCTGGACCGGCTGGGCCCCGACCCGCTGCGCAAGCGGTCGGACCCCGGCAAGGCGTTCGCCCGCATCTCCCGCAGCCGGACGGCGATCGGCGCACTGCTGATGGACCAGGCCGTGCTCGCCGGGGTGGGCAACGTCTACCGCGCCGAGCTGCTGTTCCGGCACCGGATGTCGCCGTTCCGGCTCGGCCGGGACGTCGACGCCGACACCTGGGCGCCGATGTGGGCCGACCTGGTCACCCTCATGCGGGCCGGGGTCCGCGCCGGGCGAATCGTGACCACCCGCCCCGAGGATCGGGACCGGCGACGCGGCGCGGCCGGGCGGACCGACGCGCACTACGTCTACCGGCGCACCGGGCAGCCCTGCCGGGTCTGCGGCACCGAGGTCCGCACCGAGGTGATGGTGGGCCGCAACCTGTTCTGGTGCCCCACCTGCCAGGCGGTCTGACCCAGGCATAGGAAGCTTTACACCCGGTTCTGCTGCCGAATCCGGGTGTAAAGCTTCCTATGCCTGGGGGCGGGTGCCTGGGGCGGGGACCGTCAGACGGTGCCCTTGCCCGGGTCGCCGGCGGGCACCGGGGCGACCACGCGCACGCCCGGCGGCTCGACCAGGTCGTCGGAGATCGCGGCGATCAGTGCGGTGAACGTCGAGCCCTGGCCATGCGCTGCCATCGTCTCGCGGCTGGACCAGCGCTCGACGAAGACGAAACCGCGCTTGTCCTCGTGCAGGGCGTAGAGCTCGCAGCCGTCCTCCTCGTGCACCTTCGGGATCGCGGCGGTGAGCACCTCGCGGACCACATCGGCCCGGCCGGGCTTGGGCGTGATGGTGGCGACGATCGTGAGGGACACCGGTGCTCCAGGTTCGTGATCGGAGGTGCCGGGCGCGGGGAGGGTGCACGAGGGCCCGGCGGGGGCCAGGATGCCAGGTGTGCCGGACAGTGAGCTGGGCCCCATCGCACGTCCGCTCCGGGTGGCCGTGGTGGGTGCCGGCCCCGCCGGCATCTACGCCGCCGACGCGCTCGCCGGCCAGGACGACGTGGCGGTGGCCGTCGACCTGATCGACCGGCTGCCCACGCCGTTCGGTCTGGTGCGGCACGGCATCGCCCCGGACCACGCCAAGATGCGCGCGCTGCGCGAGACGCTGCACCACACGCTGGACCACGAACGGGTGCGCTTCGTGGGCAACGTCGAGATCGGCACCGACCTGTCGCTGGCCGAGCTGCGCCGCCACGTGGACGCCGTCGTCTACACCTACGGCGCCTCCGGCGACCGCCGGCTGGGCATCGAGGGCGAGGAGCTGCCCGGCAGCCTCGCGGCCACCGACGTCGTCGCCTGGTACTGCGGGCACCCCGACGCCGACCGCGCGCTGGTCGAGCAGGCCGTGGCCCGCGCCCGCGACGTCGTCGTCATCGGGGTGGGCAACGTGGCCCTCGACGTCGCCCGGGTGCTGTCCCGCGCCCCCGGCGAGCTGGTCTCCACCGACATGCCCCAGCACGTGCTCGACGCCCTGGCGGCCGCCCCGGTGGAGCGGGTCACCGTGCTGGGCCGCCGCGGGCCCGCGCAGGCCACCTTCACCACCCACGAGCTGCGCGAGCTCGACACGCTCACCGACGCCACCGTGCTCGTCGACCCGGCCGACCTGGAGCTGGACCCGGCCGCGGAGGAGGCGATGGACCGGCTCGTCGCCCGCAACCTCGCGGTGCTGCGCGGGTGGACCGAGCACGCCGGCAGCCCTGGCCGGGTCAGCCTCCGGCTGCGCTTCCACGCCCGGCCAGTGCGGCTGCTGGGCACCGACCGGGTCACCGGCGTGCAGGTCGAGCGGACGACGGTGGACGCTGCCGGCCGGGCCACCGGGACCGGGGAGTTCGACGTGCTGCCGGCCGACCTGGTGGTCCGCTCGGTCGGCTACCGCGGGCACCCGCTGCCCGGGCTGCCGGTCGACGAGCGCTCGGGCACCGTGCCGCACGAGGCCGGCCGGGTGCTGCGGGAGGGCCGGCCGAGCCCCGGGGAGTACGCGGCCGGCTGGATCAAGCGTGGGCCGACCGGGGTCGTCGGCACCAACAAGCACGACGCCCGGGAGACCGTCAAGGCCCTCCTGGCCGACGCCGCGTCCGGGCAGCTGCGGCCGGGCGGCGACGCCGACGACCTGGTCGAGACCCTGCTCGCCCGGGGCGCGGAGCCGGTGCTGCTGGCCAACTGGCGGGCGATCGACGCGGCCGAGGCGGCGCTGGGCGCGACCCAGGGCCGGGCCCGGACGACGCTGCACGAGCGCGCGGCACTGCTGGCCGCGGCCCGGGCGGCGGCCGCGGCGGGCTGACCGGTTGCCCCGCTGTTCGTCGCGTCCGCCGCGCTCCACGGCCTGGTCTGCCTGATCCTGTCCACGGCGCTGCCGCAGTTCGTGCCGCTGCACGCCGGCGCGGCGGCCCTGCTGTTCCTGACCGTCGAGCTCGCCCGGTCTACGGCCCGCTCGGCGGCGCCGAGGCCGCCTCGAGGACCGGCTCCTCCCCCTCCTCCGCCTTCGACATCGCCGCCGGAGGCGCCCGGCTGTCCGCGGGCGCGGTGGCCCTGTTCGGCGCCTACCTGGCGTACGTGCTGGGCTGGGGCTGGTGGCTGGCGACCCGCCGGTACCGTCCGCCGGTGCCGTGGGACGCCGTACGGCAGACTCACGTGTCGTGAGCGGTCACCCGACGACCCGAGCCCAGGCAACCACCATCTCCTTCGCGCGCGGCGCCCCGTCGACCGACATCGTCGACGTCGAGGGGCTGAAGCAGGCCGCGGTCGCCGCGTTCGACAACGACCCGGCCGGCCTCACCGGGTACGGGACCGCCGTCGGCTACGTGCCGCTGCGCTCCTGGATCGCCGAGAAGCACGGCGTCCCGACCGACCACGTGCTGGTCACCAACGGGTCGATGCAGGCCGACGCGTTCCTCTTCGACGAGCTGGTCACTCCCGGCGCGGCGGTCATCACCGAGCGGCCCACCTACGACCGCACCCTGCTCGGGCTCAAGTCCCGGGGCGCGGACCTGCACCTGGTCACGCTGGAGGAGGACGGCCTCGCCGTCGAGGAGGTGGCCGGCCTCATCCGGGACGGCCTCCGCCCGACGCTGGCCCACGTCATCCCCAACTTCCAGAACCCGGCCGGGTACACCCTGTCGCTGGCCAAGCGCCGGCGGCTGCTGGAGCTCGCCCACGAGCACGACTTCGTGGTGTTCGAGGACGACCCCTACGTCGACGTCCGGTTCAGCGGCGAGCCGCTGCCGCGGATGCTGGAGCTCGATGGCGGCGCGGGCAGCGAGCACGTCGTCTACGCCTCGTCGTTCTCCAAGACCGTGTGCCCGGGCATCCGGGTCGGCTACCTGGTCGGCCCGCCGGCAATCATCGACCGCATCCGCGTGCGCGCCACGAACACCTACCTCGCGCCGAACATGGTCGCCCAGGGCACGGTCTACGAGTACCTGCGCGGCCCGCGCTTCCCCGCTGCGCTGGAGCGGGTGAAGACGGCACTGGCCGAGCGGGTGGGCGTCCTCGACGCGGCGCTGCGCGAGCACCTCCCGCAGGCGACGTTCCGCCGTCCCGAGGGCGGCTACTTCCTGTGGGTGTCCCTGCCCGAGGGCGAGGGCCACGACGTCGCGCGGATCGCCGCGGAGGCCGCCGCCCGCGGCGTGGTGATCGTGCCGGGCACCGACTTCCTCCTCGAGGGCGGGGAGAACGCCTTCCGCCTCGCCTACTCCGGGGTGCAGGCCGAGGACGTCGACGAGGGGGTCCGGCGGCTGGCCGCGGCCATCGAGGCAGCCCGGGGCTGACCTCCCGGCTCAGCCGCTGTTGCGCAGGGCCGTGGCCACCCCGTTGATGGTCAGCTGGATGCAGCGGCGCACCAGCTCGTCGTCGTCGCCCTCCCGGCGCCGGCGCAGCATCTCCACCTGCAGGTGGTGCAGCGTCTCCAGGTAGGGGAAGCGGTTGCGGATCGACCGGGCCAGCGACGGGTTGTCGGCGAGCAGCTCGTCGTCGCCGGTCACCGCGAGCAGCATCCGGCAGCTGCGCTCGTGCTCGGCGGTGATCTGGTCGAAGACCCGGTGCCGCAGCTCCTCGTCGGGCACCAGCTCGGCGTAGCGGGCGGCCAGGCCGAGGTCGGTCTTGGCCAGCACCATGCCCATGTTGGACAGCACGGTGCGGAAGAACGGCCAGCGCCGGTGCAGGTCCTGCAACCGTGCCAGACGCTCGTCACGCTCGCCGGGGCCGCCGCCGTCCACCC